>DASVCP010000208.1:0-10076 GCA_036381555.1 Gammaproteobacteria bacterium | reverse complement strand
GAGAAACTCTTAACGCGTACCGGTAAAGCCTACGGGTTGTTGAAACCGTACCTGCAAGGTGACCGGTTGGTTTTCATCGATCACAGCGGTGCGTTTATCGATACCCTCAATAACGCCATAAACGGAGCCGTGGTATCCAGGAAGACTCTGATAACCCTGGGTGAAACCGCCGTTAAGGATTTAAACAGGCAGATAACGTTCGAGGAACGCGCGATCTTTCCGCTGGGGAAACAGCTGTTAAGCGATGACGACTGGCTGGAAATCGGCCGCGAAATCGGGAAGTTGCACGACATAAACCTCGAGAACCGGTTGATTTATGAATGTGAGTCATTGAGAAAACGCGGCAACCCGTGGCTGCATTGATAAGGCTTCAATAGCGCACGGTATAAACATGTCCGGTAAAACGTATGAAAACCTGCCCATCGTGTATTCCTGCTCCGGATGCTCGAACGCGGCACAGTTGGCAAACACGTTGGCGGTCAGACTCGACCGGGAAGGGCGCGCGGAGATGTCCTGTATCGCCGGCGTCGGCGGCGACGTCAAATCGCTGGTCAGGAAAGCCGCATCGGGACGCCCGATCGTCGTGCTGGACGGTTGCATGCTGCACTGCGCCAAAAGCTGTTTGGAGCGCCACGCGATCAAGCCGTCGTTGCATATCGATCTGTCGGAGCATGGCGTGAAAAAACGTTACCATGAGGATGTTCCGACGAAGGAAGCGGAGCGTGTATGGCGCGATATCGTACTGCCAGCTGTGAAAGAATGCGACGGAAACTAGATAATCGACCGCCCCCCATCCACCGTCAGTTGCAGCCCGTTCACCGACGAGGCGCCGTCAGATAACAGGTAGGCCACCGCGGCGGCGATTTCCTCGGGAATCACCAGCCGCCGCTGCGGATTTTCATTGATCAGCGCCTGCTCCTGTTCCTCCAGGGTGATGCCTTTGACCCTGGCGCGCGCGCCGTGGGTTTGATTGAACAGCTCGGTGCGCACGGTGCCGGGTTGCACAATGTTACAGGTGATGCCGGTGGCGGCGACTTCCAGCGCGATGGATTTCACCAGCCCGGCCAGTCCGGCTTTGGAAGCGGCATAGACGGCGTTATAAGGTGCGCCAATCTGACCGGAGATCGAACCGATGTGCACGATACGGCCGCTGCGTTGGCGAATCATGGGTTTTAGCACCGCCTTGGAAATAATCAGCGCGCCGAGCAGGTTGACGCGTAATACCTCATCGCACTTGTCGATCTTGCTCATCACTACCGGGCTGATGTAACTGATGCCGGCGCTGTTCACCAATGCGTCGATGCGCCCGTGTTTGTCGATAACGTCTTTCACGGCGGCGTTAACGGCCGGGTCGTCGACAATATCGAAGGCATAGGCATCGACGCTGCCACCTTGCGAACCGATCGTTTCAACCACCTCTTCGAGCTCCGCTTCCGTGCGCGCGGCGACGGCGAGCCGGTAGCCTTCTTCGGCAAGCTTATAGCAGGTTGCCCGGCCGATACCCCGGCCGCCGCCGGCAATGAAAGCAACCTTGTTGCCAGATTGGTTCATCGTCATCCCCATGGTTTGATTCTTACATCGCCCGGACGGTCTTCCCAGCCTTGCGCCGTGCACACCCACTCTTTACGCAGGTCCAGTTGCCCATTCGCGCGGCTTATAAAGATATTGGTCAGCCAGTCGGTATCGTTGCGCTCCGGAAAGTCGGAACGGTAATGCGCGCCGCGGCTTTCGGTGCGCACATCGGCGGCCTCGACGATCGCCTCGCCCGCATCCAGCATGTTGCGCAGTTCCAGCGCCAGCGCGTAATCAAGTTCTCGGGTGATTGCCAGGTCGTTATCGAGCTGATCGCGGGTGCGATAAATAAACTGGCGCGCTTCGTTCAGCGTATCGGCGTCCTTGGCCACAATGAGCGTTTCCCACATTTTACGTTGCAGGGCTTTATGCAGTTCCGCAACGGTTCGGCGGCCTTTGGATTCCTGCAAACGTCGCAGCGGTTCGAGCAACGGTTCGATAAGATCGTCGCCGACCGCCGAACCGTTGGCGCCTTTCGCCAATTCGGCCGCCTTGCGTCCCGCGCGCCGGCCAAATACCTGCGAGCCGCCCAGCATGGTGCCGCCCAGGCGGTCCGCGCCCTGCCAGCCGGCGGTTTCGCCGACGGCGAACAACCCTTTCACCGCCGACTGGCCATGCTCGTCAACGCGTATGCCGCCATTGCTGGTATGGTGATGGTTCTGAATCTGCACCAGGTCGTTTTTGATATCGATGCCTTTTTCGAGCATGAACCCGGGAAACAGCTCCGGCAGAAAGCCGCGCTCAGCCTGGGAAAGGTCCAGCAAAACGCCGTCGTGTTCGGTCGCGTTGCCGGCCAGGGCTTCCGCTTTGATGGCGATGTCCAGGTATAGTGCGTCATCACGGCAACTGACCGGCCAGTGACGGGCTTTTGCATCGCAGACGTCTTTAATGCCGATGCCATCCGGCAGGTAGTTGTGCAGAAACGACCGGCCGTGCCTGTTAAACATTTTGTAGGGCTGCTCCATTTCGTAGAGCATGACGATGCCCTGTTGCGGCCAGGTGGTGGCCAGACCCTGCTGCATGAATTCCATGTTAAACAGTTCGGCGCCGGCGCGTAACGCCATGGCGTAACCGTCGCCGGTATTGCCGGGGGGGTTAAAGCTGTATTGAAACAGTTGACCGATGCCGCCGGTGGCGAGAATCACCGCGCCGGCCTCGACGACAAACGGTTCTCCGTTGTCATGGATGCCGATTGCGCCGTGGCATTCGCCGTTATTCACGATCAGGTCGGTCAAGTTGGCGTGTTCCAGCACACGGGTTCCCGTTTCTTCGATGATCGCTTTTTGGACGGCGACGATGCTGTTGGTCTTGTTTCCGGTATCCGCCGGCATGGTGGCCAGCACCCGGCTTTGAAACTTCATGCCCATGGTTTGCAGCCGCCTGATGGCGTCCGGAACTTCTTCCACGAAAATGCGGCACAGCGCGGGATCGGCCATGCCCAGGCCCGTTTGCAGCATGTCCTGCAACACGATTTCCGGCGGGTTGAAGAATCCACCTTTGGGCCCGACGGTGCGTATGGTCCAGAAGTCACCGATGGGGTTTGATGTGGCGCCCGCGCCGCGCACACCCGGAACGCCGAACCGCCCCTTGACCGCCAGCATGGTGGTGGCGCCGCCTTCGTGTGCGGCGATCGCCGCGGCGGTTGCGGCGCCGCCTCCGCCGATAATCAGCACATCGCTGTTGTAACGGTTAATGCCGGCCATCGCCGTGTACATCGGAAATAACGTTTAAACTTTGGCCACAATGATCGCGGCATATTGATCGGGAAAGGATTCGGCCAGGTTTGCGATATCGGGCCATATGTCCACTTCGTCGATGCCGGTCAGCTCGAATGCACGCAGCCAGTTCGACACGGACAGGTAGGCATGCATGGGTCGAAACTCCGGATCACGAATCGCCGCCGTGCGGTGATAGCGGGAGAGGTTGAGGGCGATTTCGCGCGGCGCCATTTCGCGATCCTTCATGCGGACTCGCTCTGAAAACACGATGGCGCCGCCCGGCTTAAGCACGCGTTTGCACTCCTCGATAAACTTGACCGTGTGCCGGGCGATATGCGCCGCGTTGACGCCGTAGACCAGGTCCACGCTGCCGGGCGAAATTTTTTGGATTCCAAAGGGTTTGTTGATGTCGAGATGCCGCCAGTCCGTGACAACATGGGGATAACGTTGCCGAATCTCGTGTCGTGTGGACAGGATAAAAGGCATGCTGATATCGGTGAAAATAAAACGTTCCAGCCGGTCGAGATGATCCTGTTCGTTCAGGTAATCGAGAATATTGCGAATTCCGTTGCCGGTGCCGCCGCCGACTTCGAGAATAACGCCGCCCGCAAAAACATCATCGACCGCTCGCGCGCCCATTATGCCGTGCACATCCTGCAAGGGATCCGTGTTGGTCGCCCGATGCCAGGTGTCGGCGTACTCTTTGACTTTACCGGTTAACACCCGGTCCATAAAATCCGGTTCGTCCCGCAGCGAACGCACAAATTGGCCGGCGCCGAAGTCGAGAAACTCCAGGCCGGCAAGATACGGTTCGCCCAGCGTCTCCATTTCCTTATGCAAATAGTGCAACTGTTCGCCGGTGTCATGGGGTGATTCGCGGTTCCGAAACGCGATGCTTTTTTCGGTTTCCATTTTCTCGATAAATGTGCAACGGTCGGCCAAGCGTAACAGCATGGCTTCCAGTGCGATGTCCGCGCTGGATTCGAACCGCAACGACCGGGCAAGCTCGCCGGCATCCATGAAATTATCCAACATCGCCGCCAGGTCAAGGTCCTGATAAAGCCAGGTCAGATGAGCGTCGGCCGCCTTGTTAAGAATGGCGGCGGCCTGGATCATATCGGGTGTGAACAGGCTTTCACGGCACCAGGTTGTAAAGGCATCTTTCAAGGCAGTGTGCATTTCAAACAACCGTTGATGTAATATCCGACGATCATTATTGACGATTCATGACGAATCGTCATCTGTCGGAAAACTGAACAGGGCAAGATACATCCGCAGATTGACGCAGATATACACAGATAAGAACAACAAAATAATCTGCGGTCATCTGCGTTGACCGCCAGGGATGGCGTAAATGCAGATCATGCAGGATGCAATTATCTGCAATCTGCGGATAGGCCTTGGAGTGGCTGTTGGTTAAGGCGGTTTAGCCAGGCTGCCAGGGCGTTTGCGGTTTCGATTGGGGCATCGAACTGGATGCCGTGCCGGCCGGGAACGTAAACCAGTTGCTTGGGTTGCGCTTTCAGTCGGTCGAACAGTTTTTCGGTGGTTTGGTTGTCGGTGATGCGGTCGTCTTCGGCCAGGATCATTAAAACCGGGTACGGCAGTTTCAACAGTTTGACGCCGATCATACGGGAATAAGATTGCATGATACGGTTGAAGCGCGGACTGACGCGTTGCAGTCGCAGAGAGTCGGGCAATATGAAGCCTTCATAAGCCGGCCCGCGGGTGAAGGCGTCCAGGGGGACCGGCGGAATTTCGGTGGGTTCGGCCGAGTCGTCGATGTACAAGTCGGCGTTGCGCAATTCGGCGGCAGGAAAAATCGCGGGCGCCAGCAACGCAAGCGACGATATCCCGACTTGATGCCGGCACAGAAAATTAATCAGATAATTGCTTCCCCAGCAGAAGCCGGCCAGATGCATGGGGATTCCCGCGGCTTCGAAGTTGGAGATGACTTTGTGCAGATCTCCAAGCAGGCTTGTTTCATCCGGCGCATCTCCCCGTGCCTGACGATTGGCGCCGGCTCCGCGGCGGTCGGGGCAAACCACGGTTATGCCGGATCCGGCAAGTTTTTCGGCAATCGGCGCGAGCCATAATGAATGGCTGACAACGCCGTGCACGATAACAATAACAGCCGTTGCCTCGCGGGCTTCCCAGTAGCGGACCGTCAAGGGGTAGCCGTCGACGGCAGGAAGCGTTATGCATTTATGGCCCGGTTCATACATCGTTGTCCGCCACCGTGAAATACCATTCCCTGCCGCTTATGAGCCGCGCAAAGCGGGGCGACCATTTGCAGCAAAGCGACTGCGATTCCCGGCGCTTATAGCCCATCGCCCGGAGACTTTTCACTACCGAAACGCATCCGTGAAAAGTCAGCGAGACGGCTTTGTGCCGCTCGCGCCGCATCCTGCGTTCGAACAATGCGAACAGAGCTCGCAGGGTTTTGTCTGCATCAAGTGCAAGAAAATCGGCGACAGTGACAAAACCGGTTCTATCAACGGCGTAGACAATGTAGCCGCCCAGTTGTCCGGCGGCTTTGCCGGTGATGCCGAACACCCGGTAGTTCCGCGCTTTATTCATGCCGAAGCGCCAGTCGAGGAACAGGGCATCGCGCTGTCCGATAATCAGGTTGCTGGTATCCACTGATTGCCAAAGCCGGTCGAAGCGGGCATCGAAGCCGGAAAAAATCCGGCTTTCCCATCTTCGGGACGCCGGTAGCGACTTCAGCCATGCCAGCCGGTTCATGACGGTATCGAGTATCCACCCGCCGGGTGTGGCCAACCAGGATGGAAAGCGATCGCGCAAATAGGGCGATAGACGAACGGGTTTTGCGTAACGGGAAATGCTTGTTATGAGTTGGAACCCGGCGAATTTCGCCAGGGTCACCGAGTGAGAATTGGGGAAGCCGTAAACGAGATCAAGACTGTGCAGCGCAAGCGCAAGGCTTTCATTGTGCAATTTCACGGCAGGTCCCAGCGAGCGGTGATTCGCGTCAACGACCAGGTCGGCGATTATGCCCGCTTCCATGTGTTTTTTTCCGGTTTTCCAGCGGCGGCGCGCAATGCTCATCACGCCGGCCGGAGCGGCGGAACCGACATGGTCGAGAAAATACATCTGGCTCGGGCCGGCCGGGTTCTGCAAATGAAATACGTCGTACTTTTGGGAGAGCTGTTCAATGGGAGAAAAGCATTTCGACCATAAGTTCAGTATCGTCTTCCGCTCGAGCCGTGAGTCGCCTCGCCGGACACGATACTGATTTCTTGGAATGTTTGCTGGTGCTTCAACACCGAAGAGTGGTGGAATGGCTTTTATGGTTCCGTCCCGCGTAATCGTTTGTCCGATTCTTGAGTATAAGCCGGAAATAAAAAAAATTAACCACGGAGGACACGGAGAGCACGGAGAAAAGCAGAAAAAAGTTAAAAGGATTTGTTTTATCCAGCGATTAGAAGTCCCGATGTTTTTTTGAGGGTTTTAACACATTGCCTTTTAGCTCTGTGTTCTCCGTGCTCTCCGTGGTTAGAATTTTTTTGATTTTGCTTGGAGTTTTTTCTCCCAGTCCAGGGAGGTTTGGACGATGAATTCCAAATTGTTGTACCGCGGTTCCCAGCCCAGCTTCTTTCTGATTTTATCTGCGCTGGCGACCAGTCGCGGCGGGTCGCCCGCGCGACGGGGTTCCTCGACGATATTGAGTTTTTTGCCGTGAACTTTTTCCACCGTATCGAGCACTTCGCGGACGCTATAGCCGTGGCCATAGCCGCAATTCAACGTGGTGGATTTGCCGCCGGCCCGGAGATAATCCAGGGCTTTCAAATGAGCATCGGCGAGATCATCGACGTGAATATAGTCGCGCACCCCCGTGCCGTCCTCGGTTGGATAATCGGTGCCGAAAATTGAAATATGGGACCGTTTGCCCACCGCCGCTTCGCAGGCCACTTTGATCAGTAACGTCGCTTTGGCCGTCGATTGCCCGATCCGCCCCTGCGGATCGCTGCCGGCCACATTGAAGTAACGCAAAACGACGTGGCGAAGATCGGTGGCGTGCGATAGATCGCGCAGCATCCACTCGGTCATCAATTTCGAGGTACCGTAAGGATTAATAGGTGCCAGCGGAGATTCTTCGGAGGCAATGCCCTCCTTGGGTATGCCGTAAACCGCGGCGGTGGATGAGAAGATGAAATGCTTGACCCCCGCTTCCTGGCAACACTCCAGCAGATTTCGCGAACAGCAGGTATTGTTACCGTAGTATTTAAGCGGGTTTGCCACCGACTCCGGAACGATCGTATTCGCCGCAAAGTGCAGCACCGATTCAATCGAATGTTCCCGCAGTATTTTGGCCACCAGTTGCCGGTCTCCGGTATCGCCTTCTACCAGTTTCCCGAACAGTACCGCGTCGGCGAATCCGGTGGACAAATTGTCCAGCACAACGACATTATGGCCGGCTTCGCCCAGCTGTCGAACGACATGGCTGCCGATGTAACCCGCGCCACCCGTGACCAGTATTGCTTTTGAATTCATTCGATATCCTTCACTGTTTATGTTTAAGCGCTTACCCGGTTTTATCGGAGATAATTAAGGTGGATTCAAGCAGGTAATCGTTTGATTTTTGGCGTAACCTTAAACTCTTTCCGGGAATTTGAAAACAATCAGCGCATTAGCCGTTGAAGCGGATGAGGTTTTTTGCTTATTAAGGCGGGGTGGTATGCGCTATTCCCGTTCATCTAACCCAATGATTCTGTTAAAGTTTTTATTTGCCTGTGGCGAGCCGGGCGGTTTAATTGCCGAGATTCCACTTGAAATCCTCATGGATTAACCCTATAACTGACAAATCCGCATTGTCTCATTCCGACATGGATTCGGCGGCGAAAGCAAGCGCTTAAGGAAGCGTCCGGACCGTTGAAGGGAGTATTCAATACGCGGGTATTTGTCTAAACCAGGAGGTCAAAAGACTGTGAGTAGCGAGATTTTGCATGTATCAGATGCAAGTTTTGAAGAAGACGTATTGAAATCCGACAAAGCCGTATTGGTTGATTACTGGGCCGAATGGTGCGGACCCTGCAAAATGATTGCTCCGATTCTGGACGAAATTTCACAGAATTACGCCGATAAAGTGAAAATCGCCAAACTTAATATCGATGAAAACCCGGAAACCCCGCCGAAATACGGCATCCGGGGAATTCCCACGTTGATGCTGTTCAAAAACGGCGCCGTGCAGGCCACCAAGGTGGGGGCGTTGTCGAAGTCCCAGTTGACCGCCTTTATCGACAGCAACTTATAATAATTCAGGCGCCCGGCCCTGGAGATAGGGCTGGACGCCGTTAAAACTTAGTGGTATCTTTTTGCCTGCTTGGCGATAAGATCTCAAACCACATCACCCAAGCAACCGCTCGCACTCCTAAGGACTTTTCCCAAGAACCCAACAGAATTTCTGGGCCCTCATGTCAGGTTGTGCCGGGTTTATATCACCTAATTTTCCCAATGGCTGAGTTGTTATGCATTTAACTGAACTAAAACAAAAACCGGTCAATGAGCTGATCCAGCTCGCTGAATCGATGAGTATCAGCAATGTGGCCCGTTCACGCAAACAGGACATCATATTTGCGATTCTGAAAGCCCATGCCAAAAACGGCGAAGATATTTTCGGCGACGGCGTGCTGGAAATTCTCCAGGACGGCTTCGGGTTTTTGCGTTCGGCCAACAGCTCCTACCTTGCCGGGCCGGACGATATTTATGTTTCGCCCAGCCAGATCCGGCGGTTCAATTTGCGTACCGGCGACACCATTTCCGGCAAAATCCGACCGCCGAAGGAAGGCGAACGTTATTTTGCCCTCCTGAAAGTCGACCAGATCAATTTCGAGCAGCCGGACAATTCCCGCAACAAAGTCCTTTTTGAAAACCTCACTCCCTTGCATGCCGAAGACCGCCTGACACTGGAGCGCGGCAACGGCAGCAAGGAGGACATTATCGCCCGGGTGATCGACATTATCGCTCCGATCGGGAAGGGTCAGCGCGGCCTGATCGTGTCGCCGCCCAAAGCCGGTAAAACCATCATGCTGCAGAACATCGCCCAGAGCATCGCGGGCAACCACCCGGAATGCTACCTGATGGTGCTGCTCATCGACGAGCGACCCGAGGAAGTCACCGAAATGACCCGCATGGTTCAGGGCGAAGTCGTGTCCAGCACCTTCGACGAACCCGCCAGCCGGCACGTGCAGGTGGCGGAAATGGTCATTGAAAAAGCCAAACGGCTGGTGGAACATAAAAAAGACGTGGTGATCCTGCTGGATTCCATCACCCGCCTGGCGCGGGCTTACAACACTGTCGTGCCGTCTTCAGGCAAGGTGCTCACCGGCGGTGTGGACGCGAACGCCTTGCAGCGGCCCAAGCGGTTTTTCGGCGCCGCGCGCAATATCGAGGAAGGCGGCAGCCTGACGATCATCGCCACGGCGCTGATCGACACCGGCTCGAAAATGGACGAAGTGATTTACGAAGAGTTCAAGGGCACCGGCAACATGGAAATTCATCTTGATCGCCGTATTGCCGAAAAGCGTATTTTCCCCGCAATCAATATCAACCGTTCCGGCACACGGCGCGAAGAACTACTGACGCAGCCGGAGGAATTGCACAAAATGTGGGTGTTGCGCAAGGTGCTGCATTCCATGGACGAACTGGAAGCGATGGAGTTCATGCTCAACAAAATGCAGGGCACCAAGACCAACGCCGACTTCTTCGACTCGATGAAGCGATAATCATCCGCTTCGACGGTTACGGTTTAATCGGCGGCGGCGA
>DASVCP010000207.1:0-2861 GCA_036381555.1 Gammaproteobacteria bacterium | reverse complement strand
CCGGGTTTTACAAACGCATGCTGGGCTTCCGTCAGATCGGGCAAGTGCATACCTGCCCGCGGGTCAATGCCCCGGCGGTGTTGCTGCATCTCGAACTGGCTTACATGGACGCCCAGATCGCCAGGCATGCCGGCTCCCGCAACACCGCAGAACGATCCCTCTATCCCTATTTCTTCGCCAGCTGCGAGCCGGAACAACTGACCGACAGTGTCGCCCAGGCCGCCTGATTCCTGCGGTTTTTCTCTTCCCCGGCATTTTCGGAAACGGCGTACTTTTCTGCCTCGATCTGCGGCAACTCACATCTTCCCGCGACGACTCCAGCCCAGACTCAACAGGCCGAGACCAAGAAGAGCCACGGAGCCGGGCTCCGGAACAGTGGCCGCCAGAGCCTGCGGGAGTTCCGTTAAGGTGAATGTGGCAGTGATGGTTTGAGTGCTATTGACGTTGCCGGGGCCGTTCCACTGACACGGCTGAAACCCGCCATTGCAATTCCAAGACGGATCCGATAGATCGACTGTAAACGTCCCGCCGGCGAAGATGACGTTGACAGGGGCAAAAGCAATCGCGAAATCAATAGCGCTGTCGTTGAGATTTCCGCTGAATATCGACGACGTACCGCCGACAGGAATTTGAGGACCGGGCACGGCATCCGACGGAGTGCTCAGGGTCAGTACTCCAGTGATGCCCAACGCAGCAGCGGCCTCGGATGCAGAAAAGCTGTTGTCCTCCTCGGCCAGCCTTGCCGTGCCGAACTCGATGGTCACGGAGTCGCCGATGTTGGTTAGGGTGAACGCCGTCGGAGAAAGGGTGATCGCCCATAGCGCGTTGACCAACTGATGATTGCTGTCGCAGGCCGCGCTGGTACACGCCGCGCCCCAACCCGCACCCATGTCGGTCCACTGTCCACCGGCAATCGTGATGGTGACAGGCGTGGCCACGGCCGGTGCCGAAAACGACAGGATGGCAACCAGCGCAGCCGGGGAAACGAGGTTAAGCAGTCGCATGATTACTCCCTTTTAATCAATCGATTAAGTTCTAACGTGACTTAAAGCACGAACCGGGCCAGAAAGCAGGCCATGGCGGTTAAAAAGCGATGTGATTGGCGCACGTTGGCAAGCGCAAAACCTTCGACGTGATTAAGCAAGGCTCTTGGGCATCTGCTAAAACAATTGTAATCAAATCATGATGTTGAAATCGACTCGCCAAACAGAGTCAGGAACTGGAACAGGCTGCAATGGTCACCGGGCGTACTTCCAATCGGCGTATTCCACCAATACGCGGAAACCGGTTACGGAATGCCTGCAATCGACGCAAGGGAACTCTGCCGGGGTGACAAATATTGTCACCGGCTGTCGCTGAAGGAGATATTTTCGTGATGATGTATCATGACGGCGATGGGTATCCCCAAACACGGCTCGAACTGATCAGTGAAATTGTTATTCGCCTTGGAAATCGAGCCTGAATATAGCTGTCGCCGCAAAGAGACAAAAAAAACGTCGTATTATCAATCAATTACATCTTGAATAACTATGGCTGTCGCTAGAAAGCGACAATTTTTACATTTTTTTGATAACATTTTTTAATAACTGATTGTTTTTATTGCATATTTATAATCAGGCATAATAAGTGCTTTGTGGTCTGAGAAATATTACCGGAAGTTGTTAACAATCATGTCGACCGGCCATAAGTACAGCACACAATTGAGCTTGCGCACATGATAGAAGTTGCATGCGGGCTTGCCATCGCAGGAACCATGCGGTGGGATAGCTCGAAGCAGTCGAAGGCGCGCTTGATTTTTGATTCGAGGCGCGTCCATTGCAGCAGATAAATACCGGGGCATCAGGGATTCCGGGCACCAGCCAGGCAACAGTTCATCCCACTGACATACGCATCGATGGGCTGCCTCGTCCAGTGACAGCCGGGCATCTCGCGCTGGGCGCAGCGCAGCGCGAGATTGCCGCGGCGCCGGCGCCTGAAGCCATACCGGAATACGTGCTCGAACGCGACGGCTACCGCGTGCGCCGGGCAAACCACCCTGATCAGCGCAGCAAGGCCAGCATGCTCATCGAGCGCATGTACGCCCGGCGCGGATACCACACGGAAACCGCCACCGCCCTTCCCCACCACCCCACCCGCATCACGCTCGAGACCTCCAGGGGCGAGCAACTCTTTGGCACGCTTACCCTGGGGCTCGATTCGGAGGAAGGGTTGCTCGCCGATGCGCTTTACCGTCCGGAGATGAATCGCTTGCGCGCGATGGGGCGCAAGCTGTGCGAATTATCGAGACTCGCCGTCGATCCGCAATACGGCTCGAAGGAGGTACTCGCCTCGCTGTTTCACCTCGCCTATATCTACGCGCGCCTCCTTCACAAGGCCACCGACGTGCTGATCGAGGTGAATCCGCGCCACGCCGGGTTTTACAAACGCATGCTGGGCTTCCGTCAGATCGGGCAAGTGCATACCTGCCCGCGGGTCAATGCCCCGGCGGTGTTGCTGCATCTCGAACTGGCTTACATGGACGCCCAGATCGCCAGGCACGCCGGCTCCCGCAACACCGCGGAACGATCCCTCTATCCCTATTTCTTCGCCAGCTGCGAGCCGGAACAACTGACCGACAGTGTCGCCCAAGCCGCCTGATAAGCGTCGCAAATTAAATAAAAAAAGGCGGGGTCATTCGACCCCGCCTTTTTTCATGCCTTTTAACCTACAGGCTGTTACGCTTCGAAAACCGAAATACTTTTCAGTTTAGGCGCTTTTCTTGCCGCGACGGAAGGAAAAGCCCAGACCGGCAAGCGCGATTCCGAACAATGCCACGCTGCTCGGTTCGGGCACTCGCAGGAAGTCGATACCACCCGTAGCTT
>DASVCP010000206.1:0-10651 GCA_036381555.1 Gammaproteobacteria bacterium | reverse complement strand
TACAGCGCGACTCCGCTGTAGCCTCGTTTCTCGGCGTCGTAGTAATGGCAATGGTAACCGTTGGGGCAGAAAATGGATTTTTCGAGCTGGTGCAGCTGTGACTTGGTTTCCTGTATGCAGACGACATCGGCGTTCTGCTTCTCAAGCCACTCGAAAAAACCTTTGCGCGCCGCGGAACGAATGCCGTTAGCGTTCAGGGAAATGATACGCATTCAGGGCCTTAAAGAGGTTGTTAATCGGGAGGCGGTACTTTAGCATGAACGCCCCACGATTCTGAACGGTGTAAAGGTTTCCATGCAGAGCTACAAACAGGCTTTTTTGGAGTTCGCGATTCAACAGGAAGTGCTGAAATTCGGGGAATTCAGGCTCAAATCGGGCCGGATGAGCCCCTATTTTTTCAATGCCGGGCTGTTTAATACCGGCCAAGCCCTGGGCAAGCTCGGTCGGCTGTACGCCCAGGCGATCGTCGAAGCGGGCATGAACTTCGATGTCTTGTATGGCCCCGCCTACAAAGGTATTCCGCTGGCGGTGGCCACGGCGGTGGCACTGGCGGAACAGCATGGCAAGAACGTGCCCTATGCGTTTAACCGTAAAGAATCCAAGAATCATGGCGAAGGCGGCAACATAATCGGCGGTTCCCTTTCAGGCAGGGTTCTGATTATCGATGATGTGATTACCGCCGGCACGGCCATACGTGAAGCGATGGCAGTGATCAAGGCATCGGGCGGCCAGCCGGCGGGCGTTATTATCTCGCTGAACCGGGAAGAACGTGGCAATGGCGGGCGCTCGGCGATTCAGGAAATCGAGGAGGAGTACGGGGTACAGATCGCCAGCATCGCGTCATTCGCCGATTTGCTGGACTTTATGCGAAGCCGTGAAGATTTACAGCCTTATGCGGGAGCCATGGAGGTCTATCGTAAGCAATACGGGGTATGACGTAATCGGGGAGTGAACCCACGGATAAGTCTGGCGGCGGGCGAAATTAAAGCTAAACTTGGTTGGTGTCGCTAAATAAAACATGAGGTAATGTCAGGGAACCAGGTATCGAAAAAGATGATTGTCAGCAGAATTACAAAATCCCGCTTGCTTTTTGCCGGCTTGATTACAGCAGCACTCTACATGCTGCCCGTCAGCGCGGCCAAGCTTTATAAATGGGTGGATGAAGACGGCACCGTGCACTATAGCGACAAACTGCCCCCGGAGGCTTCCCAGGGGGCCCACGAGCAGCTAAACAAACACGGACAAACGACCGGGGTCGTCAAAGAGCCGGGGGAAGAGTTGGAAGCCGAGATAGTGGACACGGTCGCCGAAGAACAGCGGCGACGCCAGGCGGAAATTGAAGCGAGAGAACGGATGCGGGACCGGATTCTGCTCGATACCTTCACCACAGAACGTGATTTAATGCTGACGCGGGACGATCGTCTTAACGCTATTGATTCCCAGATCAACTTAATGAAAGGCAACAACGACAGGATTCAAAGGCAGGTCAGCGAAGTGCAGGCCAGGATCGACCGTATCAGGAGCAAAGGAACCGAAGTTCCGGCAAATCTGCTCAAACAGCAGGACAGTCTTAACGACCAGCTTGGCAAAAACCAGGAATACATCAGCGCCAGACAGAAAGAACGCAACAAACTGGCGGAACAATTCGAGGCGGATTTGAAACGTTTCCGCGAACTCAAGGGTATTGAGTCTCCCGTCGAAATCGCGAACCCGAATCTGACCGATGACAATGTGGCAACGGCGCCTATTCCGGCGCCTCCGGCTACACGCTAGCCGGGAAGACCGAAGCCGGGGGTAAAGCCGGCGCTGTGGATCAACTAGGCGTTGATTAAAGTACCCACGCCCTGGTCCGTAAACAATTCCAGCAGTACGGCGTGTTCGACACGACCATCGATAATGTGCGCGCTCTTGACGCCGCAAGCCACTGCATCCAGCGCGCAACGCACTTTCGGCAACATCCCGCCGTGGATGGTTCCGTCGGCGATCAGGGATTCGACGTTATTGGACTTGAGACCGGTCAGCAAATTTCCCTGTTTATCGAGTATGCCGGGTGTATTGGTCAGCAGCAGCAGTTTCTCCGCGTTGAGCACAGCCGCCATTTTCCCGGCGACCGTATCGGCATTGATATTGTAAGACAAGCCGTCTTCGCCAACGCCGATAGGCGCAATAACCGGGATAAAGTCGCCTTTATCCAGCATGTCGACAACGGAAGGATCGATACTTTGCACTTCGCCGGTGTGGCCCATGTCGATGATTTCGGGCGCAGCGTGTTCAGCGGAAGCGCGTGACAGTGAAATCTTCTTCGCCCGAATAAGCTGCCCGTCCTTGCCGGTCAGTCCCACGGCCTTGCCGCCGTGACGACTGATCAGGTTCACAATCTGCTTGTTGATCAGTCCGCCCAATACCATCTCGACGACGTCCATGGTTTCGCTGTCGGTGACACGCACACCGTCGACAAACTCGCTGGTCTTGCCGATGCGGTGCAGAAGCTCGCCGATCTGAGGCCCTCCGCCGTGGACGATAACGGGATTCAGGCCTATCTGCTTCATCAACACCACGTCGCGGGCAAAGCTGCTTTTCAGCGCTTCGTCGGTCATGGCATTGCCGCCATACTTGATGACAATGGTTTTGCCGGTGTGCTTCTGGATGTACGGCAGCGACTCTGTCAGTACCCGGGCGATTTGAATGGCGTCTTTATTGTCCATAGTCGAATATATTAACCACAGAGAACACGGAGTGCACGGAGAAAATGATTTGCATTTAAAAACTTCTGACGCGGAGACGCAAAGAACTGAAAATTGTCTGTCTTTTGTCTATTACTCAAAAATACTGATCTAATTTATGATTTCTCTGCGCCTTGGCGTCTTTGCGTCAGGGTTTGTAAGTTTTTATATCTAAAACGGCAATTTCAGCGAGCTGTCGACTTTTAGCATCTGTTCGCGGAACGCGTCCTGGATACGTTTCAGAGCCGCTTCGGTTTCGGCCTCAAAACGCAACACCAGCGAAGGAGTCGTGTTGGAGGCGCGCACCAGGCCCCAACCGTCCGAAAAATCCGCGCGCAGGCCGTCAATGGTGATCACTTCAGCGCCAGGAAACGCGGCGGACCTGGCAAAAGCGTCTATGAACTCATAATGCTTGCCTTCTTCGACAAATTTAATATTCAGTTCAGGTGTGTTTACGCTGTTGGGCAGGGACGCAAACACTTCCTGCGGATTGCGCTGGTCTTTTGACAGAATTTCCAGGAGTCTGACGGCGGTATACAAGCCGTCATCGAAGCCGTACCAGCGTTCCTTGAAGAAAATATGCCCGCTCATTTCGCCGGCCAAGGCCGCGTTTTCCTGCTTCATTCTGGCTTTGATTATCGAATGACCGGTCTTGGACATCACCGGCTTTCCGCCGTGTTCGGCGATGGCGTTTTTTAAATGCGTTGAGCACTTGACGTCAAAGATAATGGTACTGCCCGGATTGCGCTCAAGGATATCGGTTGAAAATAAAATCATTTGCCGGTCGGGCCATATCACGTTGCCGCCGCCATCGACAACACCCAACCGGTCGCCGTCACCGTCGAACGCCAGCCCCAGATCCAGTTTTTGTTCAGCGATTACTTTGCGCAAATCCTGCAGATTTTCTTCTTTGCTGGGATCAGGGTGGTGATTGGGAAAAGTTCCGTCGACGTTGCAAAACAGTTCAACCGGCTTGAGGTTCAGCGCCTTGAACAGCCTCACAGCCACTTCGCTTGCCGCGCCGTTGCCGCAATCCACGGCAATATTTAAAGGGCGCCGAATGTCGGCGTCGCCTACGATCCGTTTCACATAGGTATCGACCATATCCTGTTCGACGTAGCTGCCATTGCCGCTGACAAAATTCTCTGCCTCAATACGTTCGCGCAGCTCCTGGATCTCGTCGCCGTGCAAAGTGCCGCCCGCAACCATCATTTTCAGACCGTTATACTCGGGCGGGTTGTGGCTGCCGGTAATCATGACGCCCGTACCGGTGTTCAGTTCATGAGTGGCAAAGTAAAGTACGGGTGTGGGCACCAGGCCGATATCGATCACGTCCCGCCCCGCGGCCTGCAAGCCACGAGCCAATGCCCGGGCAAGCGCGGGACTGGAGAGACGGCCGTCGCGGGCGATAACCACCCGTTGCTGATTCTTGTCGGCGGCTTCAGAGCCGAAAGCACGGCCGATCAGCTCGACAGTGTCGGGAGTCAGCGCATCCTTGACGATGCCGCGAATGTCGTAAGCACGAAATATGGAAGGTGATACGGTCATAAGCTATTTCCATTGAAAGCCCTTTGACGCAGAGACGCAAAGGCGCAGAGTTAAGTCAAATATCCACAATAACCCGTTTAAGGGCATGATTTCAGCAGAACAGTAAATTTTAATTTTTTAATTCTACAACCTCTGCGCCTTTTCGTCTTCGCGTCAATAATTCTTACAAAACTAGTGCCGGCCCGATGAACCAAATCCACCGGCGCCGCGCAAAGTGGCGCTGAACTCTTTGACTATTTCAAACCGGGCCTGCACCACCGGCACCAGTACCAGTTGCGCAATGCGCTCCCCCGGATGAATGGTGAATTCCTCCCGCCCCCGGTTCCAACAGGAAACAAACAACTGGCCCTGATAATCGGAATCGATAAGGCCGACCAGGTTGCCAAGCACGATGCCGTGTTTATGGCCCAATCCCGAGCGCGGCAGGATGACCGCTGCAAGGCCCGGATCCTCGATGTAGACCGCCATACCTGTCGGAATCAACTCGGTGTCGCCCGGTACAAGCCGTAGCGGTACGTCGAGGCAGGCGCGCAAATCCAACCCCGCTGAACCGTCGGTGGCGTATTCAGGAAGCGGAATGTCGTTACCGATGCGGGGATCAAGAATTTTCAGTTGGAGTTTCTTTTTCATTTATCGCGCTTTTACTTTCAGAAGAGACGAATTCGGAATAACGTTCGGCAATCAATGCGATCAAGCGTCTGGCCAGCTTGGTTTTTGGCATCAAAGGCAAGGTTACCCGGTCTCCGGGCCAGTGTACTTCCAGGGCATTGTCTTCAGAGTCGAACCCTCGTGACGCCCCTACCAGGTTCGCGGCAATCATATGGACGCCCTTTTGCTTCAGTTTTTGTTGGGCGTAATCAGACAAGTCGCGGGTTTCCGCGGCGAAGCCGACGGTAAACGGTGAAGAGGGTAGCGCGGCGACATCGGCCAGAATATCCGGGTTTCTGACCAGGGTCAGCTGCAACTCATCCGCGGTTTTTTTTAGTTTTTCATCCAGAGGCCGGGCAACCCGATAATCGCCAACCGCGGCACAGCCGATAAAGATGTCCGCATCCTGCACATGCCGCATGACCGTTTCGTGCATTTGCAGTGCCGTTTCTACGTCCAGGCGTCGCACGTTATCCGGCGTGGGTAAGTGAACCGGCCCGCTTACCACTGTCACCGAGGCGCCCGCTTCCCCGGCGGCCGCCGCCAGGGCGAAGCCCATTTTGCCGGAACTGCGGTTGCTGATGAAGCGCACCGGATCGATAGATTCACAAGTTGGCCCGGCGGTAATCAATATCTGTCTGCCGGCCAGGGCGTTGTGGCGGAAAAAGCCGGTGGTGAGTTTAACAAGCTCTATGGGCTCCAGCATCCTGCCTTCGCCGAGCTCACCGCAGGCCTGTGCACCTGTTGCCGGACCAAAGATGCGCACACCGCGCTGTAGCAACAATTCGATATTGTGCCGAGTGGCCGGATTTGTCCACATCAGCCGGTTCATGGCCGGAGCGACGGCCAGCGGCGCGTCGGATGCCAGGCACAGCGTGGTCAAAAGATTGTCCGCGATACCCTGCGCCAGCTTGGACAGTGTATTGGCACTGCAAGGCGCGATCAAAACCGCATCCGCCCAGCGCGCAAGTTCAATATGTCCCATTGCCGCTTCCGCAGCGGGATCGAACAGGCCGGTGCGCACCGCGCGCCCCGACAAAGCCTGAAAAGTTAAAGGGGTTACGAATTCGCTTGCCGACGCGGTCATTACCACCTGTACGTCCGCCCCTGCTTCCTTCAAACGCCGAACGAGATCGGCGCTTTTGTAAGCGGCGATACCGCCGGTGACACCCAGCAAAATACGTTTGTTCACGAGAGTGCTCATTGGTGACAAGTGTACCAGAACTCTTTCCGGGAAGCCGTTTATGCTACTATTTCAACCGGGCTGGGGCATAACAGGTTTTAAACAGGGAGTGAACAATGGCAATTACAGACTGGCCAGTGGCGGAGCG
Source organism: Gammaproteobacteria bacterium (assembly GCA_036381555.1). Classification (GTDB taxonomy): domain Bacteria; phylum Pseudomonadota; class Gammaproteobacteria; order HTCC5015; family HTCC5015; genus DASVCP01. The sequence goes on along the minus strand of DASVCP010000206.1, from coordinate 4,401 downwards.
GCCGCGGGAAAAACTGCTGGAACGTGGTCCGGAAGCCTTGTCGGATGCCGAACTGCTGGCGATTTTTTTGCGGACCGGTATCAAAGGCAAAACCGCCGTGGACATTGCACGGGAAACCATCAGCCACTTCGGCGGATTGCGGGAGTTGCTGCGGGCGGACCGGACGGCATTCTGCAAAACCGTCGGATTGGGCGATGCAAAATTCGCACAGTTGCAGGCGGTCCTGGAAATGGCGCGCCGCCATTTGTTCGAGAACATCAAGCGCGGCCAGGCGCTCTGCTCACCGGAGGAAACGCGCCGTTACCTGCAAATGCGTCTGCGCGATTACCCGCATGAAGTGTTCGCCTGCCTATTTCTGGACAACAAACACCGGGTTATCGCTTTCGAGGAAATGTTTCGCGGCACCATCGACTGCGCAAGTGTCTATCCCCGCGAGATCCTCAAGCGCGCACTGAGCCACAACGCCGCCGCGCTGATCCTGGCGCACAATCACCCGTCGGGAGACCCGAGGCCCAGCGCCGCCGACAAATCGCTGACGCAAAAACTCAAATCCGCCCTGGGCCTGGTCGATATACGCGTGCTGGATCATTTCGTCATCGGCGACGGCGAATGCGTCTCGTTCGCCGAATTGGGAATGTTATGAATTATAAAAACAGAAACCTGACGCAGAAACGCTGAGAAGACAAATTAATAATTTATTTCAATAATTTCAATTTTCTAGTGAAGTGAACTTTTTAACATGTTTTAACAAATATCAGGGAATCACGCGTTTTATGCTGCCCCACTCGTAACGCTCTATGGTGATGTTTTCGCCGGTGCGACGTTCGACGGGTTGTTGCAGAACATTGGGCAGCCACAGACGAACGTTGGCGCGAAGGCGGTTGGGATCTCCATCAAGGAAGGCGTCTGGATTGAGTTCGACGATGTCGCGCATCAAATAACGTTGTTTGTTCCTGTCGGCCGGAACCAGCGATTCAACGATTTGGCCCAGGGTGTCGCCCGGTCGTACGTCCCAGTACTGTTGGGAAAGGGGATAAACATGAACCCGAATACTCTCCGCACAGGCGTTGAATGCCCAGCCAAGGCAAACCATGAATGCAATGGAAGGGATAATGTTGCGCATTATGCTCTTATGCCGCCTTCACGAAAATTTCTTCCAACGCCTGCGTCAACTGGAGCAGGTGCTTTTCGGAATGCGCCGCCGAGAATGTAATCCTGAGTCTCGCGCTGTTCTGCGGGACTGTCGGTGGACGAATCGCGCTGACCAGAATGCCCCTTTGAAGCAAAGCTTCACTCATCGCCACTGCCCTGGCGCTGTCGCCTATCAGCAAGGGCTGAATGGGGGTGGTCGATTCCATCAACGGCAAACCCAGCTGCACGGCAAACGACTTGAACTGGCGGACAAGCTGCTGCAGGTAGTTCCGCCGCCACTGTTCGCGTCGGGCAATCCGCAGGCTGACGCGCGTGGCTTCTGCCAGTGCCGGTGGCGGGGCGGTGGTGTAAATATAGGTGCGCGCCTGCTGAATCAGGGTTTCGATCAGCGCCCGGTCACCGGCGACAAATGCACCGAAAGTACCAAATGCCTTGCCCAGCGTACCCATTAATATCGGCGCCTCGGCCGGTGTTAGATCATGGGCCGCCAGGCTTCCTTTGCCGCCATCGCCGATTACCCCCAATCCGTGCGCGTCGTCGACCATCAGCCAGGCAGCGTGCCGTCGGCAGATTCCGGCCAGCTGGGACAAAGGGGCGATATCGCCGTCCATGCTGAACACCCCGTCGGTGGCCACCAGCTTTTCACCGTCCGTCCGGGAGGCAGCCAGTTTGGCGGCCAGGTCGGCCGGATCGGAGTGCCGGTAGCGCTGGAAGCGGGCGCCGGCAAGCAGGCCGGCGTCCAGCAGGGAGGCGTGATTGAACCGGTCTTCGAAAACTGCGTCGGCGCGTCCCAGCAAGGCGCTTGCAACACCCAGGTTTGCCATATAGCCGGTGGAAAACAACAAAGCCCGTTCACGGCCCGTGAAGTCGGCCAGCTCCTCTTCCAGCGCGTGATGGGCGGCCGAATGACCGCTGATCAAATGCGCGGCGCCGCTGCCGGTGCCCCAACGGTCGATACCCTTGTGAAAAGCCGCATTGACGGCGGGATGGTTGGCCAGCCCAAGGTAATCGTTGCTGCAAAAAGTAACGACAGGCCGACTGTCGATCTCCATCTCCGGTCCCTGCTGTGAATAGCAGGTCCGCCGCTGACGGTATAAGTCAGCGGCGCGGCGTTGACCGAGTTCAGCGTCCAGATCTTTCATCGGAATACGTCCCAGTATCGAACGGGAACGGGGAGTGCCGAAAAATTGTAAACGCAGAGAACGAAAGGCGGTCTCTACGCCGACAATATTTACTTTTGCCTGCCTCGTTGTTTTGTATGAATGCCAACAGGGTTACGCCGCAACGTGTCGTTCATCATCGGGCTTTTGATGTTGACAGCGGGGCATATCGGGCGTCAACCGGACGATCCCCAGTTTTGTGAACAGCCGCCGGTCACGGTCGGTTTCCGGGTTGTCGGTAGTCAGCAATTTATCGCCATAAAAAATGGAATTTGCGCCGGCAAAGAAACAAAGCGCCTGGGTTTCGTCGGACATATCGCTCCTCCCGGCCGACAACCGCACGTACGATTGCGGCATCAAAATTCTCGCCGCGGCAACGGTGCGGACGAATTCGAGAGGGTCCAGCGATTCAACACCGTGCAGGGGGGTGCCTTCGACCTGTACCAGCATGTTGATCGGCACCGACTCGGGGTGCCTGGGCATATTCGCCAACTGCCGCAACAAGCCCGCCCTGTCCCGTTCCTGTTCGCCCATACCGATGATGCCGCCGCAGCAGACATTAATTCCGGCTTGACGGACATTTTCCAGCGTCTCCAGGCGGTCCTGATAGGTCCGGGTGCTGATAATTTCACCGTAAAATTCCGGTGACGTGTCCAGATTATGGTTGTAATAGTCCAGGCCGGCATCGCGCAGCCGCAGCGCCTGGGAGGACGTCAACATACCGAGGGTCACACAGGTCTCCATGCCTTCCGCCCGTACGGCTTCAACCATTTCGATTACCCGGTCCAGATTTTTGTCGGTGGGGTTCCGCCAGGCGGCGCCCATGCAGAACCGGGTGGCGCCGCCGGTTTTCGCGGCACGGGCGGCATCGACCACTTCGGACAGGGGTAACAAGCGCTCCCGTTCCAGGCCGGTATCGTAACGCGCGCTTTGAGGACAGTAAGCGCAGTCTTCGGGACAGGCGCCGGTCTTGATGCTCAACAAAGTACTGATTTGCACGGCGTTAGGATCGAAGTGCTCGCGATGCAGACTGTGGGCGCGAAACAACAAATCATTGAACGGCAGTTCGAACAAAGCGGTAACTTCCGGCAACTGCCAGTCGTGACGTGTGGCGGGATGCTGCATACCTGCTAATCTCTCTTATGTTGTATTCAGGGCTGTGAAGCTAACGGCTGATTCCAAACAGCTGAAGCCGGAGAATTCGACTCCGTCCGACGGCAATCCGCGTAAGCGATAGTTTGACGTATTTGGTCGTCAACTGGAAGGGAGATGTATGGTTTACAAGTGGCCGGCCGGTGACTGGCTGGGAAAAGGGCGCGCGGCATCCGCCATCGTAAAGACTGCATGGACGACCGCCTTTCCATCAACCTGTCTGTTCTGCGGCGCAGACGGCAGGTCCGGAATGGATCTATGCGAAGGTTGCCTTCAGGAACTGCCCCTGATTACCCTGGCATGCCATGGTTGCGGATTGCCGTTGACAGGAGCGGCGAATGCGCGGCCCCTTTGTGGGCGCTGCCTCCGCAAGCCGGCTCACTTCGATCGTACATGCTGCCCTTATGTTTACAAACAGCCTGTCGACTGGCTGATAGGCCGATTGAAATTCAACGCGCGGTTGTCGCACATTAAGGTGCTTGGCGGGTTACTGCAGGAACATTTAGAGCGCATTGGCGCCGACTGTCCGGAGCTGATTATCCCCGTCCCCATGCATCCCGGACGTCAACGGCAACGCGGCTTCAACCAGGCACTGGAGATCGCGCGTCCGCTGGCGCGCCATTACAATGTACCGTTGGCAACCGGACTTTGTGTGCGTCATCTCGATACGCCGCCGCAACGCGAGCTTCCGGCCAAACGCAGGGCTACGAACGTCCGCAACGCATTTCATCTTCGCAAACCGTTAAATGCCTCGCACATCGCCATTGTCGACGATGTCATGACCACAGGCGCCACTGTCAACGAACTGGCCAGGTTGCTCAAACGCCACGGCGCCGAATACGTGCAGGTCTGGGTCCTGGCCAGAACCGCGGTTGATTAAGGAATCGAGATTTCAATAATAAAATCTAACCACGGAGCACACGGAGTTCGCGGAGAA
>DASVCP010000205.1:0-4514 GCA_036381555.1 Gammaproteobacteria bacterium | reverse complement strand
ATGGCATTGTAGAGGTCGGCGGTTCGATCCCGCCTAGCTCCACCAAAACACCGACGAAAGCAAGTTCAAGTCCCCTTCGTCTAGAGGCCTAGGACATCGCCCTTTCACGGCGGTAACAGGGGTTCGAATCCCCTAGGGGACGCCATACAAACAAAAAGGCCCGCCTGGTTTTCAGGCGGGCCTTTTTGTTTGTTGGCTTTATCCAAGGCATTCGAACCCCTGTTACATAGAAATAGTGGTTCGACGACCGCCACGGATGGCGGCAGATTTTGTTCCATACAAAATCTGCATTTCCTCCGTCCCTGGAGGTCAGAAGTGCAGAAAACGCAAGGAGCAGTCTTTCTGCCAAAAGCACGGGGAGCGCTTTTGATCAGCGGAGCGAGAGCGTAGCTGACCCGAAGGGAGAAGCTCCACCAATCGATGGCCTTGGCACGGTAGTGTCAGCGGTACAGGCAGATTACCGCTCCTGCTTAATCTGCATTCACCACATCCATGTGCTTGAATTCTGGGCAGGGATAGCCCGGAGTAATCCATAGGGGACTCATTCGGTTTTTTTAGCAAATTTATCTATTGCCACAGTAGTCCTTGCTTCACAGCAGGCCTTTTTGTTTGTTGGCATTTGTCTAATATCTAAGGCATTGATTAGCGGAACGTGCTGACCCGTTAGGGGACGCCATACAAAAAAGCCACCTGAAAGGCGGACATTCCAATCCTCTGAGATATTGCCTAATTTTAAGAACTAGACAACCCCCTAAAGGTTGACAATCTATTATTTAAGGTTGACAATCCTTGGCTCCAAGGTTGACAAAGTTTTTCCTATGACAAAAGTCCGTTCGCGGGGTGAAAAGATCCGGGATTTCATTCTCAAGAATATCGAGAAACATCCTCAGAATATCGCCAGTGTGGCCGCGCAACGCTTTGGAATTAGCCGCCAAGCGGTAAACAAGCATATTAAGAAGCTGGTGGAGGAAAAGGCGCTTACCCAGCACGGCAAGACCCGGAGTCTTTCCTATAAGCTCCACCCCTTAGTTGAATGGCAAAACAGCTATTCTGTTACCGATGCGCTGGCAGAAGACGTGGTATGGCGGAACGATATCGCGCCTCTGCTGGGTCAGATGCCGGATAATGTGATCGATATCTGGCATTATGGTTTCACCGAAATGCTTAACAACGTGATCGATCATTCAGAGGGAACAACCGTTTATTTGCGCTTGGAAAAGACGGCGACTAATACTGAGATTGCCATACATGATGATGGCGTTGGAATTTTCAAGAAAATTCAGTCTGCACTCGGTCTTTTGGATGAAAGGCATGCCGTGTTAGAACTGGCAAAAGGAAAATTGACTACTGACCCAGCCAATCACACGGGCGAAGGTATATTTTTTACTTCTAGAATGTTCGACGACTTTAACATTCTTTCCGGCGGTGTCTATTTTTCCCATAAATATGGGAATGATGAAGACTGGATACTTGAACGTGAAAAATTCTCTTCGGGAACTTCAGTTTGGATGAAGTTAAACAATCATACCGCTCGCACGGTTAAAAAAATATTTGATCAGTTTAGCGGGGATGACGATATTGGGTTCAATAAAACAGTAGTTCCTGTAAAACTCGCCCAGTACGGAGACGATAAGTTGGTCTCGCGTTCCCAGGCGAAACGACTTTTGGCGCGTATCGACCGGTTCAAGATTGTCATGTTCGATTTTAAGGGAGTAGACTCCATCGGGCAGGCTTTTGCCGATGAAGTATTTAGGGTGTTTGCGTCAAGATATCCCGACATTGAATTGCATGAAGTAAATGCCAATGCTGAAGTTGTGCGTATGATTAAGCGGGTGCGTGGATAAGGTGAGTTATGAATTCCCTGGATTCCGCTCCGTTTCATCCAGGCTACTTGCTTGGTTGCCTAAAATTGAAGTTGCTTACATTCTTCTTTTTTTCCTCCTCTGTGATCTCCGTGTACACAGAAAACTGTTCCCTCCGTTTTCTGCACTTCCACCATCCATGGCGGTCGTCCGTGGTTAAATTTAAAAATTAAGTCTCATACGCCAACACCGACGACAACCACCTTTCCACCGCATCAACACTCATCCCCTTCCGCCGAGCATAATTCTCCACCTGATCCTTCCCAATCTTCCCTGTGCCAAAATAACGCGCCTCCGGGTGCGCAAAATACCACCCCGACACCGCCGCCGTCGGCACCATGGCAAAGCTTTCGGTGATCGTAATACCGGCGTTTTTCTCGGGTTGCAGCAACTCCCACAGCAACGCCTTTTCCGTGTGATCCGGACAGGCGGGGTAGCCGGGCGCGGGCCGGATGCCGCGGTATTGCTCTTCGATCAGTTGCTCGTTGCTTAAGCTCTCATCCGGTGCGTAGCCCCAGAACTCCTTGCGGACGCGTTCGTGCAGGCGTTCGGCGAAGGCTTCGGCGAGGCGGTCGGCCAGGGCCTTGAGCATGATGGCGTTGTAGTCGTCGTGGTCTTTCTGGAAACGCCGGACGTGTTCGTCGATGCCGACGCCGGCGGTGACGGCGAACGCGCCGAGGTAATCGTTTAACCCGGTTTGCCTGGGCGCGACATAGTCGGCCAGGCAGTGGTTGTAACGGCCTTCCTGTTTCACGCTTTGCTGGCGGATGTGGTGCAGAACCATTTGTACCTCGGCGCGCGAGTCGTCGCGGTAAAGTTCGATGTCATCATCGTTGACGCTGTTGGCGGGAAAGAAACCGATCACGCCACGGGCGGTCAGCCACTTTTCGGCGATGATTTTGTCGAGCAGGGCATTGGCGTCGCGGTAGAGTTTTTTCGCTTCCTCGCCAACAAATTCGTCATCGAGAATTTTCGGGTAACTGCCCTTTAACTCCCAGGCATGAAAGAACGGCGACCAGTCGATGCGGGTGCGCAGTTCTTCCAGCGGATAGTCGTCGAATGTTTTGATGCCGAGGAACGCGGGTTTCGGCGGCGTATAGCTTTGCCAGTCTACCGGTTGCTTGTTGGCGCGCGCATCGGAGAGCGTCGATTGTTTACGATCCTGTTGCTGGCTGTTCCGCTTGTCGCGGATTTCCTTGTATTCGGCTTTTAGTTTGGCGACGTAGTTTTCGTTGCCGCCTTCGCTGAGCAGGCTGCCGGCCACGCCGACGGCACGCGAGGCGTCGGCGACATACACCACCGCGTGGTCGTACTGGGGATCGATTTTCACGGCGGTGTGCAGGCGCGAGGTGGTCGCGCCGCCGATCATCAGCGGCAGGTTGAAATTCTGACGTTTCATTTCCTTGGCGACGTGCACCATCTCGTCGAGTGACGGCGTGATCAGGCCGGACAGGCCGATGATGTCACAGCGCTCGTCGATCGCCGTTTGCAGGATTTTGTCGGCCGGCACCATGACGCCGAGATCGATCACTTCGTAGCCGTTGCATTGCAGCACCACGCCGACGATGTTTTTGCCGATGTCGTGCACGTCGCCCTTGACGGTGGCCATCAGGATTTTGCCGTTGCTTTTGTCGGTTGTGCCCAGCAGCTCTTTTTCCTTTTCCAGGAACGGGAACAGGTAGGCGACGGCTTTTTTCATCACGCGCGCGGACTTGACCACCTGCGGCAGAAACATTTTGCCCTCGCCGAACAGGTCGCCGACCACGTTCATGCCGTCCATCAGCGGGCCTTCAATCACGTGCAGCGGGCGCTCGGCCTGTTGTCGTGCTTCTTCGACATCTTCCTCGATGAAATCGGTGATGCCTTTAACGAGTGAATGCTCCAGGCGCTTGTTGACCGGCCAGCCGCGCCATTCCAAATCTTCTTTTTTCTGCGCGCTGCCGCCGTCGCCGCGGTACTTCTCGGCCAGGTTCAGCAACCGTTCGGTGGCGTCGTCGCGGCGGTTTTGCACCACGTCCTCGACCGCCTCACGCAGCTCGATGGGGATGTCTTCGTAAATGGCAAGCTGCCCGGCGTTGACGATGCCCATGTCCATGCCGGCCTTGACGGCGTGGTAGAGGAACACGGCGTGGATGGCTTCGCGCACCGGGTTGTTGCCGCGGAACGAGAACGACACGTTCGACACGCCGCCCGAGATTTTTGCGTGTGGAAGCGTATTTTTAATTTCGCGGGTGGCCTCGATGAAATCGACGCCGTAATTGTTGTGTTCGTCGATGCCGGTGGCGATGGCGAAGATGTTCGGGTCGAAGATGATATCTTCCGGCGGAAAGCCGACCTGTTCGGTCAGAATTTTATAGGCGCGTTTGCAGATTTCGACCTTGCGCTCTTTGGTGTCGGCCTGGCCGGTTTCGTCGAAGGCCATGACGATCACGGCGGCGCCGTAGCGGCGCACCAGTTTCGCCTGGCGGATGAATTCGGCTTCGCCTTCCTTCATCGAGATCGAGTTGACGATGCCCTTGCCCTGCACGCACTTCAGGCCGGCCTCGAGCACCGTCCACTTCGAGCTGTCGATCATGATCGGCAGCCTGGCCACTTCCGGCTCGGTCGCGATGTAGTTCAGGAAAGTCGTCATCGCGGCTTCCGAGTCGAGCA
>DASVCP010000204.1:0-2922 GCA_036381555.1 Gammaproteobacteria bacterium | reverse complement strand
ATCATCCGATGACCCGGCAAGACGTTCTTCCACACGCAAAACATCGGTGTGAGAATAAATATCCCGCAACGAATAACTGCCGCCGAATAACTCATACAGCGGAAAATCAAAAAACCGGACAGCTCCCGTTTCGGTAAAGTACACCAGCACGGTACCTGTTTCCGGAGTACTGGAAAAGGTTCTATATTCCTTCCTCAATCCCGTTACTCCGGCCGGGAGAAGCCCGATCTTCTCCCGGTCGTTTTTCAACAGCGAAAGCCTGCCCTTGTACTGGAATCCCAAAACGATGGAAGTATCGGGCAAAACCGAATAGGGTTCCGAAGCGGACGATTCCTGGACAAGGATGCGCCTGACATAAGGTTTAAGCCTGTCGCAGGGATTGAAAACACGAAAACTCATACAGCATTCTATAACAGGAAACGGGAAATCCTCTAGACAATCAATTCCCGGATACGAGCCTGGATATCCTCGGACGTTACGCGCAGCATGGCCACGGCGACCGGCAGCTTGAACCGGCGCGGGCCGGCACTGCCGGGATTCACATATAACACGCCGTCTTTCTTATTTATTAAAGGTTTGTGCGAATGGCCGGAAATCACCACATCGAAGCCCGCCGCGGCGGGATCGAGATCGATTTCGTTAAGGTTGTGCAGCACGTACAGATGCCTGCCGTGCACCTTGATCACCTCTTCCGCCGGAAACTTCTCGGCCCACTCTCCGGTGTCGACGTTTCCCCGTATGGCAACGACCGGAGCGATATTCGACAGGCGTTCCACCACATCGGCGGAACCGATGTCTCCCGCATGTATAACCAGTTCGGAACCTTGCAGCACGTCGACCGCCTGGGGACGGAGCAGGCCATGGGTATCGGAAATAATACCAATCAACATTGGTTCAAGTCTAACCGGGAATTACAGATTTTTTAAGCCCGTAGCCGGCTCATCGGCCATGCTTGGGAATAGGATCCAGATCCGGCTCAACGAAAACGCTTCTGGCCTCATCCGAGAATAGCGCTTCGTTGGAATAATGCGTCAGCATGATTTTGGAATCAAGCAACTCCGGATTGCTCTCGATGAAGTTGTCGGCAGAGGCCGCACTAGAAGACCGGCCCATGAAATATCGAACCGCCATGATCCACGCGCGTGTCATCGTCTCATGATATTTTGCAGGATCGACACCATGATGATTCAAAAACATCTGCAATGATCGCCGCATTTTTTGATACGCGGCATCCAATTCATCTTCGCAAAGGTAAATATAGGCCAGGCGAATATGAGCGCGGTGATTGAACTCTTCGGGAAAAATCGAACAGGTCTCGAATGCGCTCCGAAACGATTGGTCTTCAACGGATATTTTATGCTTCAAATTCCATCACCTTAATCAGAATCACGTTCAAGCCTTTTCCCCAGGCTGACAACCCTGTCCTCGATATAGCCGATGGCCTTGTAAAAATCGATCACGGCCGTGTTCGACTGCCTGATCTGAAGATTGATTTTTGGGCAGCCCTTATGCTTCAAGAGCAGCTCAACAGCACCCATCAACATTTTGCCGTAACCTTTTCTTTGGTAATCGGGAGAAACCGCAAGATAATTAATCCAGCCTCTATGGCCTTCATAACCGCCCATGACTGTTGCGATTATCTCCGAAGAAATCTCCCCGATCAAAAACAATTCCGGATCCACCTTGAGTTTTCGCTGAATATCCTTGTACGGATCGTTCCACGAAACAACCAGACCACATTCGTTCCATAATTTGACGACAGCTTCGCAGTCTTCCATCTGAAACTCTCGTATTTTCATGGCGTCCCTTATCCCTTTAAAATTACAACCGTGCCAACCAGCATCAATATCCCGCCCGCGGCCCTGCACATACTCCGCCTGCGCTCAGAACCGATAAGCAAACCGGCTTTGCCCGCCATCCAGGCATAAGCGATCTTGACGCCCCCCACTGCAACGACAGTAACCGCGATGATGAGGACAGCATCCACCCAAGTGAGCGCCGATAAATCCAGGAACGCGGGAAAGAAGCCCAGATAAAACAGGATCGCCTTTTGGTCGCCGAGCGTCAGCAGCAAGCCGGCCAGGAAACTGGAGAACAGCGCAGGTTCCGCGGCGGTAGTTCCGTCTCCGGCTTCGAGGTTCCTGGGTTTCGATCTCCACAATGCAACTCCCAGCCAGACAAGATAGGCGCCGCCGAGGTATTTCACCAGAACAAAACCCTCGCCCATGGCTTCGACCAGCACCGACAAGCCGAAAATGGCAAGCGCGATGTAAACAATATCGCCGGCCACGATTCCCAGGGCGGCGGAAACACCGTGAATGAATCCGAAGGAGGCGGATCTTGCCGACACAACCAGCACACTGACACTGGGAATGGCAGCCAGGACAGCCATCGTGCCGAACAAAGCGATCATGCCGCTGGCCGTCAAACCACTATGCATACGCCCGGCTCATGCCCGATTTTTGCTGGAAAATCCATCTGGCTTTAGGTAGAGTTTGGCCCTGTCAAAATGCTTTGTGCTCTCTGTATCCACCATCGCATTTTATCGAACCCCGGCCATTTTGCCACTTATGACCGCCCGAACCCGCCAATACAGAACGGAGGCCGGCGCGCCTCCTCAAGAATGATGCGATTATTTTTCCTAAACGCCGGGCGACGGCATCTGAAAACCGGTCTGCTGTGCGCCGCACTGTTCAGCCCGGGGGTTGCTGCACAAATCGAACTACATGCCGTGGCCGCATCGGATTACGTGGTGCAGGGCGTTTCGCAAACCCGGGGAGATCCATCACTTCAGGGCGGAATCAATTACGGGCATCGCAGCGGATGGTTTGCCGGGATGTGGATTGCGGAAAACAAGCTTTTCACCTCCCACGACACACTGCGTGAAGTGGATTATTACCTGGGCTGGCAAGTTCCGACCGA
>DASVCP010000203.1:0-6299 GCA_036381555.1 Gammaproteobacteria bacterium | reverse complement strand
TCAAGCACAGGCAACGACAGAAAGGCAGTGCCCAGTACGAGAAGCTCGGCGAACAGCGGCAACTGATGGAAGTGCGGGAAGGCAACGCACGCTTGCTGGTTGACTTGAACAGCTATCTCGACACCGGTTTGTTTCTCGACCATCGCCCGGTGCGTCTCAAGCTGGCAAAACTCTGCGCGGGTAAACGCCTGCTCAACCTGTTCTGCTATACCGCCGCCGCCACGGTGCATGCCGCACTCGGCGGCGCCACGAACAGTCTCAGCGTCGACCTGTCCAACACCTATCTCGACTGGGCCGAACGCAACTTCAAGCTCAATCAACTGGATATGCGCAAGCACACCCTGCTGCGCGCCGACGTACTCACCTGGCTGAACGACCACCGCGAACAGTACGACGTGATCTTTCTCGACCCGCCGACCTTCAGCAACTCGAAAAGCATGGAAACCGTGCTCGACATCCAGCGCGACCACGGCGAGATGATCGACCAGGCCATGCGCTGTCTTGCAAAAGACGGCGTTTTGATTTTTTCCACCAATTTCCGCAAGTTCAAGCTCGACCCGGCCGTCGCCGAACGCTACAACGTCAACAACATCACCGACTGGTCAATCCCACGCGACTTCCAGCGCCCGGCGAAGATTCATTACTGTTTTGAAATAAAACACCGTTTATAAATTCCCTCGCGCAGGGGCGCGGAGACTCAGAGAACTTCAAATTCAATATTTTGTTCTTTTTGCTCTTGAAGCAGACCCAGACAACTCAGAAAAGCTTTTACTCTTAGGTTTTCCTCTGCGTCTCTGCGCCTCTGCGCGAGCCCAATGTTTTAATGACTCTTTGAGCGTTTTTTGCGGGCTTGTGCGTTTTCCTTGCGGGCCTCCTTGGCTTTTTCGCGGGCTTCCTTTTCGCTTTTGGCCACCTTGCCGCCCGCCGTGGGCGCCGCGGGTTTGTCAGTGGATTTTTTCCGTGTGGCGGGGCCCCTCGCCGCCTGCGGATCGGAAGGGCCCTTCCTGGCTTTTCTGACCCACTTGTCACCCTTCTTTTCGTATTCGTGCTTCAGTGCGGCATAGGCGACCCGGTGTGCGCGGCCGCCTTCGCCGTACGTCTTGATCGCGCTGTCGTGTGTTTTCTTCCAAAGATGCTGCGCGTGTTTATCCGAGCGCATAATGGTGCTGGGGATTTCCGTCCTCCTGTTTGGCATAATTCCCTCCTGCCGTTGATGAATAATTAAATAAAGGAAGCCAAGCCAGCGTCAGTGGCTTCTTCTGTAAACGTCTCCGCTTGCTCTGCCTTCCTTAAGTGAACTTGACGCATTGGTGTTGGCGTTGTCATAAACACCGATGCCCAGGCGATCCACCAGTTCACCGCCCAGCCAACCGGTAAACAATGCCAGCCCCATGCCGACAAACGACAGCACGAACGCCCAGCCGCCCGGATCGGCCGCTTCGCCGACACGCATGATCCAGCTGATGATAAACAGCAGCATGACAATCACATTTCCGACACCGTGATATAAACCGATAGCCTTGGCGCGTGTTCCCTCCGGGATGGCCAGCCAATCGATGGTGCCGAACGGCGCCGCCAGCAGGCCGCCTACTATGCCGGTTGTAATCATCCAAAATGAAACGATAGCCATGGTCGGGTTACCGCCGAACAGATAAATGATGTCGAAGACCACGCCGGCCGTGAACAATCCCAGTGGAAAGACTACCAGCATCGGATGAACGGGGTGTCCGAATAATTTTGCTCTACTTTCCATACATTCCTCCTTGGGAAACTTTTCCAAATGATCGAGAGCTTATTAAACGCTTCTGTTTGACATGCAAAACCAGAAAAACATTCAACTACGAATGCCGTAGATGATGCAAGGATTGTGCACAAAGTATTAATGACACAAATTATCGTCTATTTCGGAATTTCTGACTTGTCATTAGGGATGACTGTCAGTTACACATACACAGGGATAAACCGGAGTTCCGCCCGCTTTCCTATTCCGTCCACAATATAATTCTTTCACAGCGAAATCCGCATTCGTCAACGGCCGAAACTATTGCGTCCACGAACGGCTCCAGACTGACATAAGTGCTTCCGTCATCCAAAATCATGCTGACAATCCTGGAATGCTCCTGAAAAACAGTACTGACTTTTCCAGATTGGATGATGTCGACAGCGTTACTCCACTCCACATACCGCTCATTGGATACTATCTCATCGTGAATTTTCCACGTCGGGTTTTGTATTCTATGGATTTGATAAGATGCCAGTACCAACGGCGCGCCGATAAGCATCAAATCAAAGAGATACTTCCTGCAAGGTTTTCGAACTCCCGCGCAGATCTTAAACACATTCCCATAAGACATAAATACAAGAAGAAACATGAAAAGACTGACGGATAAGCCCAATATGACGATATCAACATCAATCGAATACCTCTCTATTTTGCCGGCCGCCCCCGGTTTGTAATAGACGTAAGGTTCGTCATAGTATGAAAACCAGGATGAGACGATAAAATATCTTCCTCCAGGTTCCGAATATTTATCGAATATATATTCTGTGCTTTCCCTGAAATACTCATACCCGTTAAAAATCGATCCGGCGCGCCATTCAGAACGAATCACACCATCCGGGGCAATATAACTTCCCGATTCCCATTGACCCCAGAAGAAGAACATCAGAAAGCCAGACAGGAAAACAAGCAATGCATTTGCAATAAATTTGATGACACTCATGAAAAAATGTTGAGGTCTTCCGGATGTCGGGCGAGACAAGAATATTCAGGACCTATCCGTTTTAACAGGCGAATCGCTCGGACTTAGAGGAGAACGGTGATTGATGATTTATTCAGAACCAAATATAAAGGAGGATCAGCGCAAATAACAATTGGTATAACGCCTGACAACCATCATCTAATCCGGGTCGGTAACAGTACTGCTCAGGCAGGAGAAAACCTCGCAAGGCAGTCAGGATGCCATTTCCCACAAACCCGGATACTGTTCCACGAAACCGCCGGCATTGACCTGAAGCTCGGCGTAATAGTCGAATCGCGGCGCCTCATAACGGTAGATTGTCGCGCCGAGCCGCTCATAACGTTGACGCAGAATATCGAGCGTACCGGCGGACACATCCAGCCAGGCAACCGGAACATCGACCGCCTGCCCGACATCCAGCGCCACCCTTCGTAATTGGGACAGGTTGGTAGCCGGCGTGAAGCCGAGATCCAGGTCAACACATTCATCCAGGCCTGCCGCCGCCAGTCCATTAAGCGTCCAGACTCCGTCAGAGGTGCGTACGACATGAAAATCAATCTGCTTTGCTCCCACCCAACCGCGTACGACGCCCTCGCGGGTCCGCCATTCGTTATCGAAATCGAGCGTGTACGCAAGAAATGCCGGTGAACCTTCATGCCGGTAAACGGCCATGCCTTTCAACAGCCGGCCGTCGGCCACCTGCACAAGCCGACAGGCATCGTGACCGGGAGCATCCAGGCGGCGCCAGAGAAATGTGTCCATACTCAACTTGTTTTGATGTGTTTCATCCCTATTTGATAAACCGGACACTGGTAATCAACCCATCCTTGACTTCATATATCGAAACATATTCGGTTTGATTGCCTTCCCTGACCACGGTTTCATGGTTGACGACATAGTCGCCGACTTCCGCCTGGTAATGGATTTTCGTTTTGACAGCTTTCGCCTCGAACAGCGGCGCGAATATTTTTTCAATATGCGCCTTGCCTTTGTTGCCCAGCGGCATATCCGGGTAATCGTAGACCTGGATATCGGCGGAATAGGTTTCCAGGAATGCTTTCAAATCGTGATTGTTATGCGCCTCCATGCGAGCATTGACTGTCTCCAGCGGGGTTTGCGCCAGGCATGGCTGCGCCAGAAACGTTACAAAAGTGACAAGCGGCAAAAAACCGTAATTTTTCATCCTTTTATCCTCTTAATAGAAAATCGAATACCAGCTGATTTAAACAAAAGTTGAGTTCAACTTTTCAACGCACGCGTTGCGATCGCAACCGGCATGAAGCGGTTGAGCGGCGTCGCCTCGTCAGACCAGGTGTCTTCATAGAACCCCGTGATTGAAAATCCGGCCGCGATCTGCCCTCCGATCTGGCTCTCCAGCGAGTGACTGAACTCGGCGGCGCGTCCACTTGCTTCCCAGTGTTTTCTCCGTTCCGCATCGAGGCTGCCCGGCTCGGCATAGGGGAGTGTATGCCTGACGACCAACCCCCCGCCGTGTTCGGCATCCTCGTGATCGAACAGAAAAAAAGCGGGATTCATGAAGCCCGCCAGCAACACCCCTCCCGGCCGCAGCACCCGGAAGCACTCGCACCATACGGCAAGAACGTCCGGTACGAACACATTGGAAATTGGATGAAAAATGAGATGAAAGCGTTCGGCGGGAAATACTGTGAGATCCGCCATATTTCCACGGACACATTCAAGCATCAAACCCTCCCGTTCGGCCACCTCGCGATCCTTCTTCAACTGCTCCTCGGAAAGATCAAAACTGACCACGCTCGCCCCGGCTGCCGCCAAAATGGGCGCCTGCTGCCCACCACCCGACGCAAGGCACAGCACATCCTTGCCGCACAAATCGCCAAACCACGACACCGGCACCGGCTTGCCCGGCGTGAGAATAACGCTCCAGGCGCCGTTTCGGGCGGCCCGAATGACCTCGGCACTTACCGGCCTCGACCACGGGCTGCCCTGACGTGACTCCCGGTTCCAGGCCTTGCGATTGTGCTCGATAATATTCATGTCGCAAATTCCCCTACCAGTCCGGATGGTGTGTTTTCAGCTATTACAGCTTTAAATCCTTGTGCACCCAAACCAGGCAACATCATCATCCGGATAGAATGCAATATCTCCATTTCCAATTCCACCTTAAAATCGCTTACTTGTGAGAGATGCCAAGGGAGAATAGAATACTGAAATTGTTGAATTCCGGGAGACATTATGACTACCGAGGTGTTGAATCGGCTCCGTTCCGAAATCCTGACGCTTACCGAGGCCGAGCGCGCGGAGTTGGCGCACGAACTGATTCTAAGTCTGGACTCCCCCCCGGATAATCGCGTCGAAGAAGCATGGGACGAGGAAATTTTACGCCGCATTTCCCAGGTTGATGCAGGCCAGGCCAGACTTCTGGATCGCGAGGAATTACGAAAGAGAATGCGGGCGAAGCTTGAGGCTCACTAGTGCGCCTTATACGGATTCTTGAAGAAGCTGCCGAAGAAGCGGCCGCAGCAGCCGATTGGTATGAAAGCGAACGGGCCGGACTCGGTTCAGAATTTTTAAACGCAGTCGACGCTGCGATTGATCTGATCGAAGAAGATATCCTCCCTCTCTTGCCATTACCCGGCAATGCCGGCGAAAAAGGCGCAAAGCGTCTTATCCTAAAACGATTTCCCTATGACATAGTGGTCATTGAGCGGTCAAGCGAAGTGATTGTCGTAGCCTTCGCGCACCACTCACGGAAACCTGGATACTGGAGCGAACGTTTTCGTCGTAAATGATTATCTCGCTCATCCGATATACATGATTACGATCAGTTTCGGTAAACCGTCTCAAGATTCGGAGCCTCAAAAATAGCCGCCGGCGATACAACCACCTCATCCATTGGAAGATGATCACCAAACCTTTCCTTTACCTTCGCCTGCACGGCCGGATGTGAAAAATCGAAATCGGCGAACGTTTCCAGCTCGCCAAGCTGTATCCCCGCGCCCTTGTCAAAAACCTTCCAGACCAGCTCGGAACAGTAAATGCGATCATCCGACCACTCGAAATAAAGATCGTAATCCCGGCCGACGAACGCTTCCCCGATCGAACGCATTTTCGCCAGCTTGTCGGCGCTCAACACCGAATCGGCGTCCCGCAATCGTTTGACCACGAAATGTCCCCGGTCACCCTGCGCAACCCACTCATCCAGTGGCGTCAGCTTTACCGGTTGCACGGCCTCGAAGACAAACGGCGCATCGTCAAGGATATAGACGACTCCTATGTGACTGTAGGGTGAATCAGTCGCGAGCTGAATCGCAAGACTCTGCGATGACCTGGAAGTCTGAAAGATGATGTCCCCGTTCCGCGGCCGGTAATCGCTTTCGGCAAGACAGCCGGGTAGCTGAACCACAACCATTAAAATGATTATAAGTCTCACGCTAATCTGCAACGTTTTACACACTTAATGGGCAAACTCAACACCAAAGTCGTGTTACTTTAGAAGAAGTTACTGATAAAATACCAAGAATATAAACATACTTCCCGGGCTGATAAACAATATGACATCATTACCAGTAAAAATAA
>DASVCP010000202.1:0-12991 GCA_036381555.1 Gammaproteobacteria bacterium | reverse complement strand
GCCGAACACTCCGTAAGCCAGGTATTTGGAAAAGTTCCAGTATCCCAGCCAACCCGCACCCAGGGCAAACACCCAAAACAGCAATGCCGCCACCCGCAAGCGATGAAAACCCGGGGTTTCCTTGAAATGGCCCAATGAAGAGGTGATTGCCATCAACACGATAATAATCACCGATAAAAACAGCGAATGCAGAAAGGCGGTCAGAAGGGTCTCGCGTGAGGTCAGATCCAGCAAGGCATTGGCCAGCACACCCAACATGATTACGGTGGCAAACAGCTTCAACTGCGCGGGCAAATGCCGCACCACGCGTTCCGGCAAACGTATCAGGGGTTCGACACCCGCATGGTGTGCAAACACACTGCGAATCGCAACCAGAGCGAGGCTGTAGAAAAACAATGTTCTGGCGCCTTCCGCCAGTAGCGGCAATTCAGTAGTCGACCAGACCAGCGCTGTGAACATATACATGGCTGCGGCCAGCAGGAACAGCGGCAAATAACGCAGGATGCCCTGAACCAGGGTATAACGCAGCCGGCTGCCGAAACTGTGCCTGGGAACGGGGACCCGGGACGGCAGTACCCGCCGTACGGCAAAGCCGGCGATTACCGCCATAAACAACACGGCTAACAGGATGATTTTCTGTTGCGCATTGATGGCGCCGAAGTCGGAAAATTTGTTTACGGCATTCCAGGCCTGCTCCCCGACCGACGACGAATTCGTGAGCACCTGCCATATCAGTTGCAGTGCCGACAATCCACGTTGTGACAACAAATCGGCCAGGAAGCGTTTCTGTAACGTAGACAGTTGCTGCAATACATCATCCGTCTGCATAAGCAGCAGGTTGCATCCGGCCAGCCGGGATTCGGCCTGTTCCTGCTCCGCTTCCAGTTGCGCCAGATCCCTGGCCAGTGTCTTTGGTACGGCTTTTCGTTCTTTGGGAGCGGTGTCCTTGAGTTCGCTGTTCCCGGCGCCAGTTTCATCCGGCCCGTTGATTGCGGCGATCAGCGGTTCGAGACGGGCCAACTCCTCTTCGGCATCAAGGACGCATTGATGCGCCTCGCTGCGCAAGACAGTGGCGCGTTTGATCCCTTTGCTGACGCTTTCCCGCTCCGGTGACGATCCGGTTGCCAGGGCCTGCAGTTCCTGCAGCGTGCGTTTGCCCGATTTAAGGTCCAATGCCGATTCCGCTTCGGCGTGGACGGGAAAAGAAACCAGACACAAGGATAATGCAGTCAGCACTACGGAAAGACGCGCCAACAGGTTCATATGGCCTCGCTTATTCAATTAAACAGGGAGCACAACACTGACCAGCATAAAAGAGCCGCCGGGAGTAACGACGTTTCAGAAAACCTTGAAGAATTCCGCCGAGGAAGGGGCTGGCGGCAACAACCTGCTGTAAAGGCTACAGCAGGAAAAATTAACGCCGCCGGCCGCCGCGGCTGTTGCGCGTGTCCTCGAAGTTGACCCGGATCGGTTTACCATTGAAGGTCCGGCCGTTGAGCGCTGCAATTGCGGCCCTGGCTTCATGGCCCTCCATTTCAACAAAACCGAACCCACGACACTTGCCGCTGAACACATCGGCAACCAGCCGGATGGAGCGCACGGTGCCAAAATCCGAAAACAGGTCTCGTACCGCTTCCTCGGAAGTATCGGCCGACAAATTACCTACAAACATTTTTTTCAAAAAAACATCCTCACAAAATCTGCTTTTGTGTACAACAAAGACCAAAAACCCTGCGTTGCCGCAGGGTTTCGGTTCAAACCTATGTAGAACAGAGTTTTTAGCTCTGCACGCTGACTTGAGTCGCCTGGGGGCCTTTCGGACCTTGCTCAACCTGGAAAGTAACGGTCGCGCCTTCAGGCAGAGTCTTAAAACCGCTGCCCATAATAGCGGAGAAATGTACGAACACATCCGCACCACCATCGGCAGGCGAAATAAAGCCAAAACCTTTGGACTCGTTAAACCATTTAACGGTACCTGTAACCATGCAAACTACCTCTAAAAAATTAAAAAATTAAGTTGGTTCAATTGCCGATAGTGCAGGTAATTTGCAGGAGGAATCTTGAGGAACTTCTGAAATACCTTAACAACGTGCAATTTCACGCCTGAGTTTAACCGA
Organism: Gammaproteobacteria bacterium; assembly: GCA_036381555.1. GTDB lineage: Bacteria > Pseudomonadota > Gammaproteobacteria > HTCC5015 > HTCC5015 > DASVCP01. The sequence goes on along the minus strand of DASVCP010000202.1, from coordinate 10,874 downwards.
GCCCGAACAGAAAAACCAATATTTTTATAGGGATTAAGCGACGCAATACTCGATCAAGCCGGGCGAAGTTATAGTCCGTGAACGCTTACCGCCCCAAAAAGGTGCAAAACAGGTATTTCCCCTTGCAGGTTTCAAGCGGCTAACCGCCTTGCTCGGCGGTGTAGAGGCGCCCTTCAGGTTGCAGTTCAACACCACAATTTCGGCAGAAATAACGCGTCCGCCCGCTTTGAATGCGCCGGTGGCGTTGCGAGCTCAGTTTATAAACCTCACAACCACAACGATAGGGATGTTGTTGCATGCGGCGCACCGGGATGCCTTCCAGATCGTAACGGCAGGTGCGGCTGGAATCGGCGCCAAACATGCGCATGACTTCCAGCCATTCCTCGCCGTGAGGGCGGATTCTGGACAAGCCGTATATGACGTCCGTGACATAGTGAGCGACTTCATGAGGAATGGTGGTGGCCAGGTTGTCGTCGTAATACTTCGCGAACAAGTACGGGTTGTAGCGGATTTCCCGCAGACCCCGCTTTACCCGGTACATCCCCGCCACCCGGCCTTTAAGATTGAACAGCACGGGTATGGACCCGAAGGTTCTGTTGAACATCGCACCGGCCCGGATCACATAGAGTTGTGTGAGCGCCACAACCTGTTGTTGTTGCTCGGGGCGTATGGGATCAATAAGACGGTCGTTATCCATTAAAACGCGATTCACGAAAGACTCCGATGTATCTAATTCTATACATTCATGCTGTTTTCGAAACCCTTTTCATACAATTTTTTCATTTTTCCGTCTCCGAGGAGGATCATGCTAAAATTTCCGCCCTTTACCTGAAACGTTGGCGTCGTGAAATTCAATATCGGACAGCGCTGGGCTAATCACGCCGATGCCAAGCTGGGACTGGGCATCGTCTCCGGCGTCGACGGGCGCAAAGTCACGGTAACTTTTCCGGCTGTCGGCGAAACCCGCGACTATGCCGTCGACAACGCTCCCTTGATGCGTATTCGCTACGCGGCGGGCGACACGGTGACCGACAAAAACGACCGCGAGTTGACCGTGGTCGAAGTGCTCGAATCGGACGGCCTGCTGAGGTACCGTGTGGTCAATCATGAAAACCGCGAGCACATACTCGATGAACTCGATTTAAGCTGCTTTATCCAGTTCACCACGCCGCTACAGCGTCTGCTCAGCGGGCAAATCGATAAAAACAGCACTTACGAGCTGCGGATTGAAACTCTGTCACATATCAATCGATTGCAGCAATCGCCGGTTGCCGGGTTGCTGGGTTGCCGAGCCAGTCTGCTTTCGCACCAGTTGTATATCGCCGACGAAGTCTCCCGCCGCCACGCGCCGCGCGTGCTGCTGGCCGACGAAGTCGGACTGGGTAAAACCATTGAGGCCGGTATGATACTGCATCGCCAGATTCACACGGCCCAGGCCGAACGGGTGTTGATTCTGGTGCCGGAAAATCTTGTACATCAGTGGCTGGTGGAGATGCTGCGGCGTTTCAACCTGGCGTTTTCCATTTTCGATGAACTGCGCGTCCATTCCATACTGGAGGGAGAATACGATAATCCGTTTGAATCCGAACAACGCGTGATCTGCAACCTGGAATTGCTGGTCGGCGACCGAACGATTCAGGAAAAAGCCGCTTCCGCCCGCTGGGATCTGGTTATCGTCGACGAAGCGCATCACCTGCATTGGTCCGAAAGCGATCCCGGCCCGGAATACCGCTGCGTGGAAAAACTCGGCGCCAGCAGCGCCGGTCTGCTGTTGCTTACCGCCACTCCGGAGCAGGTTGGCCTGGAAAGCCATTTCGCCCGCCTCAAGCTGCTGGACCCGGCGCGTTTTCACGACCTTAACGCGTTCAGGCAGGAAGCCGCAGGCTATCAGCGATTGAATGATTTGTTACAACGGCTGCTGGCTTCCGAAGGCAGACTCGACAACGTCCTGCGACAGGCACTTACCGCTTACACGGACTTGGACCGTTTGCAGAACGGCGACCTCAGTGACGATCAACTGCAGCGTCTCGTCGGCGAGCTGCTCGATCGACACGGTACCGGCCGTATTTTGTTTCGTAACACGCGCGCCACCGTGCGCGGCTTTCCCGACCGGCGGCTTCGGACTTACCCGCTGCAAGCACCCGCAAATTATTGTGCCCACGCTTCCGGGGTCGATGCCGGCTTGTATCCGGAACAGTCGAACAGGCAAACATGGCTGCAAATCGATCCGCGTGTCAGCTGGCTGTCCGCACACCTCAAATCCCTGCGTCCCCGGAAAGTATTAATCATCTGTCACCATACGAGCACCGCGATTTCGCTTGAGAAGCACCTGACGTTGAACGCGGGTATTCGCTGCAGCGCCTTCCATGAAGGCCTGACTATCCTCGAACGCGACCGCGCCGCTGCATGGTTCAGCGACGAGGACGACGGCGCCCAGGCGCTGGTTTGTTCGGAGATCGGCAGCGAGGGACGCAACTTCCAGTTCGCGCATCATCTGGTGCTGTTCGATCTGCCGCTGAACCCCGATCTGCTGGAGCAGCGCATCGGCCGGCTCGACCGTATCGGGCAGCGGCATACTATTGAAATACACGTGCCCTATTTGCGCGATACGGCGCAAGAAATCATGTTCCGCTGGTACCATGAAGGACTTAATCTGTTCGAGCGCAGCAGCGCCATCGGCTACTCGGTATATGAAAAATTCGAGAACCGGTTGCGGGAGCAGCTGCGGTCGCCGGCGACCGACGGAAAACTGGCACAACTAATCAAAGATACCGCGCAATTCACCGAATCCTCATTGGAGAAATTGCGCGCCGGTCGCGATCGCCTGCTTGAGCTGCATTCCTGCGATGCAAACAGGGCGAACGAGTTAATCGCCGTTATCCGACGTGAAGAGCAAAGCGAGCGGCTCGAAAAATACATGGAGCAGGTTTTCGACTATTTCGGCGTCCATCACGAACACCATTCGAACCGTTCATTGGTGCTTACCCCCGGCGATCACATGCAAAGCGAGGATTTCCCCTGGTTGGGGGAGGAAGGCATGACCGTGACATTTGACCGCAATAAGGCGCTGGCCCGGGAAGATATGCACTTTCTGACCTGGGAGCATCCGATGGTCACCGAAAGCATGGAAATGATATGCAACACCGAAACCGGCAACGCCAGCATCTCGACCATCTCCATCAAAAGCCTGCCCGCCGCCAGCCTGCTGCTGGAAGCTTATTTCACTATCGATGCGGTTGCACCCAAGGTATTGCAGTTGCAGCAATACCTTCCCATCACGCCGATCCGCACGCTACTGTCATCGAACGGCAAAGAACTTGGCGGCCTGATTCCACAGAACAAGCTGAACCTGCTTTGCAGGCCGGTCAACAAGGATGCGGCGCATGCCATCGCCTCACAGGTTCGACCGCGCATCGAAAACATGCTGGCCAAGGCGCGAAGCCAGGTTGAGCCCCGCTTCGCTCAAATAAAAAATACAGCAAAGGAGAAAGCGTCCCGGCAGTTGACCGTTGAAAAGCAACGCCTGTCCGCGCTGCAAAAAGTTAATACTACCATTCGGGACGACGAGATCGAGTTTATTGACCGGCGCCTGAACGATTGCCTGCACTACCTCGACCGGGCCGATATCCAGTTGCAGGCTTTGAGACTGATTATTAATCAACAGTGACAACAACATTGAACGATTAGGGTTATTTCCTTTGCGGGGCCGCACGTATACAAAAATGCGCTACTCGGTTTATAGTTACGTAGCACTCTCTTCCCGTTTCAAGGATTGAAACACGGCCAACATTGGTTTGGCGTATAGCCCCAATGGACGGAAGAGAGGGACGTTTTCATTCCCCTTCTATGCATTCGCCCAAAGATTTTTTGCGGCGCAGCTTCCCTCTCCAGTGGAGATACGTCAATACAACGACGGCCTGCCTTTGCAAAGAAATTTCGAGATTTTCCCGGAATTTTATTTGACAGGTTTCCGTATCAACACGCGGAACATCGTTAATCCCATCGGCCAATGCAATGGATTGGCAGGAGAGATCCCATGAAAAGTCCAACGTGCAAGGAAATGAAAAAGGCTTTTATTCTTGGCTGTACGTTAAGTTGTATGCTCTTTACCGGCGCGCAAGCGCAAGTCGGCGGCATTCAGCCGATGAGCGAGTATCGCACCATCGACGGCAGCAATAACAATCTCGCCAACCCCGATTGGGGCAGCAGTCATGTTCAACTGTTACGTGACGTGCCGGTGGCCTATGCGGACGGTGTTTCCGCATTGGCCGGCCCCAATCGCGCATCCGCGCGCGTCATCAGCAACATCGTCAACGATCAATCCGTGCCGATTCCAAGTCCGGTACGCGCCAGCGATTATCTTTGGCAATGGGGTCAGTGGCTGGATCACGATCTCGATCTGACCGACCCGCATATGCCGCCGGAACCGGCGCCGATTCCGGTCCCGCTTGGCGACGCGTTCTTTGACCCGAACAATACCGGTACGCAAACGCTGCCGTTTAACCGCTCGCTGTACGATATCCTGACCGGCACAGGCACCAACAACCCGAGACAACAGATTAACGAGCTGACTTCGTGGATCGACGCCTCCAACGTCTACGGGTCGGATGAGCAACGCGCCTCGGCATTGCGTACCAATGACGGGACCGGGCGGCTGCTAACCAGCGCCGGCAATCTGCTGCCGTTCAATACGCTTGGCCTGCCGAACGCCGGCGGCACCGATCCGAATCTGTTTGTCGCCGGAGACATACGCTCCAACGAGCAGGTGGCCCTGACAGCCATGCATACACTTTGGCTGCGCGAACACAACCGCCAGGCGGCGCTGATTGCCGCACAGAATCCGGGTTTGAGCGGCGATCAAATTTTCGAGGAAGCCCGCGCACGGGTCGGGGCCCTGCAACAGGTCATCACTTATAAAGAGTTTTTGCCGCTGTTGCTGGGACAGAACACTCTCTCGCCCTATCAAGGTTATAACCCGAATGTCGACGGCACGGTCAGAAACAGTTTCAGCGCGGCGGTCTTCCGCGTGGGCCACACGATGTTAAGCGGGATGATTCTGCGTTTGGATGAGAACAGAGACATCATCCCGGAAGGCAACCTGCCGCTACGCGATGCATTTTTTAATCCACAACTCATCGTGGATCACGGCATCGAACCGCTGCTGCGCGGCCTGGCGGCGCAGCCGTCACAGGCGATCGATGCGTTTGTCGTCGATGACGTGCGCAATTTCCTGTTCGGCGCGCCGGGACAGGGCGGCATGGACCTGCCCGCGCTCAACATCCAGCGTGGCCGCGATCACGGCCTTGGCAGTTATAACGCCACCCGCATCGCCTACGGCCTGCCGCCTCGCACCAGCTTCGACCAGATCAATACCAATCCGATGGTCCGTGAGCGTCTGGAACAGGCTTACGACACCGTCGACGATATCGATCTGTGGGTCGGCGCTATCGCCGAGCGAACCGCGTCCGGCGCGCTGGTCGGCGAAACACTGCAAACGGTTATGAAGGCGCAGTTTGAAGCCGTACGCGACGGCGACCGCTTCTGGTATCAACGCGTTTTCAGCGGCCAGGAACTGGTCGAACTGGACAATACCACCCTGGCTGACGTGATTATCCGCAACACCCCGATCGAGGCGGACGAGATTCCGGCCAATGTGTTTATCGCGCAACTGCCGGCCGACGGTACCATCAGCTGCATACTGGGCACGATCGATGTATGGAACAATGGCTTCGTCCTGAACAACATCACCGTGACCAACAACACCGATTCGACGATTACGAACTGGTCTGCGAATCTGTCCTTTGAAAACCCCATCGGCATGGTCAGCGTCTGGAACGCCAACGGCAGCCTGTCGGGTAACACGGTAACCGCCACCAATGTGAGCTATAACGGCACGCTGGCGCCGGGGCAAAGCGCCACCTGGGGCATGCAGGGCACGCATAACGGCAATTTCAGCGTACCGGTATGCAGCAGTAACTAAACAATGTTGACGGAGGGCGGAAGTTATCTTCCGCTTTCCGTCGCTCAAAACATTACATTTATACATGCCGGGCAGTACAATATCGAACCGTGAAATCAAAACCCGTGTAGTTCATCACGCCTTCCTTTCGCCACAGAGAAATGTTTGCAGGCGGCGCCGGTTTTTGATCGTTATGCAATCCGCCTGATTTCGGCAGCCCCTTCAACCATCGCAATATCAACGGACCCCGATATGTACAAAATGGTCGATGCCGATGCCACACCGCAAACCCGGGCGCTGCTGGCGAACCTGTATCGTCTTCGTCACGATCATCTGCTGTTCGGTCACCAGGACAGCCTTGCCTATGGCGTGGAATGGATCGGCGGCGACAACCGTTCCGATCCCAAGGCGGTTACCGGCTCGCACGCGGCGGTGATCGGCTGGGATGTCGGCGGCCTGGAGCTGGGCAATGCGCACAACCTGGACGGCGTCGATTTCGGCGACATGCAACACTGGATCAGGCAGGCCTATCTCGGCGGCGGCGTTGTCACCATCAGCTGGCATATGGCTGACCCGGTATCCGGCGGTTCTTCCTGGAACAAGGGGAAGTTTGTCCACCGGCTGATTCCTGGCGGCGATCTGCATGAAACGCTCAAGTCCTATCTTGATACGTTCGCTGCATTTAACGAGCAATTAAAAGTTACAGTCGACGGCGAAGAGCATTACATTCCCGTCATTTTTCGCCCCTGGCACGAGCATACCGGCGACTGGTTCTGGTGGGGCAAAGGCAACGCTCGCGAGGAGGACTACATCGCCTTATGGCGTTTCACAGTCGAATACCTGCGCGACGTCAAACATGCGCATAATCTGATTTACGCCTACTCGCCCGACCGCAGCCGAATTGATCTCGACGATTTTGAAAGCGGCTATCTTTACAGCTATCCGGGCGACGACTACGTTGATGTGTTCGGTCTCGACAACTATCACGATCTGCGGTATCCGGCAGATGCCGGTCAGCGTGAACAATTTGCTCGCAGCCTGCAGTATCTGGTCGAACTCGCCAACCGGCACAATAAGTTGCCGGCAATGACCGAAGGCGGCCAGGAAACCGTACCCGATGACGAATTCTGGACCGGCCATCTGCTGGCCGGCATCCTGGCGAACGGCACCACCCGGCAAATTGCTTATGCAATGGTCTGGCGTAACGCCAACAAAGCACGCGAGAACAAGGATCATTTCTACGCCGCCTATCCCGGCCACCCCAGCGCAGCGGATTTCGTAAAATTCTACAAGCATCCCTCCGTGTTGTTTCAAGACAAACTGCCGGATATGTATCAAGCTCGTTAATTAAAGATTACCACGGAGACATGACCACCATGGAGGGTGGTCATGTCTCCGTGGTAGTCTTCTATTCGATCCCAACCCACTTGCCGCTTTGGCCGGATTGGAACAAGGCGTCGAGAACCTTCATGTTGGCCAGCGCATCGGACAAAGGCGTGGGCGCAGGCAGGCCTTCCAGCGCGGCGCGCGAGAAAGCGGTGACCATTTCCACGTAATGGTTGTAGTGGCCGACGCTCACCATCTCGTCGTGATTGTCTTTTCGCAAAAACAGGCGAGACGGGACTTCGCGACGGTAAAACGGGTTTTCGACCAGCAGGCTGGCCTTCTCACCGAATATTTTCACACTCTGCGAAGGGTTGCTCTGCATGGAACAGTAAAACGTCGCCGTGCCCGGCGCGAAATCGAGGACGCCGGTGGCGTGCCGGTCGACCTTGAATTCCGGATCCATGTCGATCAGGCTCATTACCCGTGCAGGCTCGCGGCTGAACGCCAGTCGCGCAGCCGAAACGCAGTAACAGCCGATGTCGAGCAACCCTCCACCGCCGATATCTGCGCGGTTGCGGACGTTGCCGGGATCGCGGTTGAAGTAAGTGAACTCGGCCTGCACCGCCTTGATCCCGCCCAGCTCGTCGGAATTGATCAGTTCGCGCACCTTGATCCATTGCGGGTGAAAGCGATACATAAAGGCCTCCATCACCACCCGTTGCGGATGATCGGCCGCCGCCTTGAGCAGCGGCCGAATATCGGCCACGCTCAAACCCAGCGGCTTTTCACACAGCACGTGCTTGCCTGCCTCAACCGCCTGCACACTCAGCGGCACATGCAAATGATTGGGCAGCGGATTGTAAACCGCATCCACATCGGCATCGGCCAGCAACGCCTCGTAACTGTCATGGACTTTTGGAATACCCGCCTCTTTTGCATACGCCTGGCCTCGCTGCCGATCCCGCGACGCCACCGCCACCACTTCGGCATTGTCGGCCTCGTGCATCGCCGGGATCAGGAACTGTTTGGCGATATTGGCCGTGCTGATGATGCCCCAGCGTAACCTCTTCATAACACGCTCCCGCTCTGAATTTGAACGCAAGTATAACCAGGATTAGTCATGGAGAACATGTGAAGTATCGCAGGCAGGATTGAGCATGTTGGGCATCGTTTTGCGATGCCCAATTTACACTACGGTCGGAAGAACGAACAACGAGGAACGAAAACGGCCTCAATCCACCCAGCCCTTAATTTCCAGCCTGGCCAACCCGCTCAAAGTCATGTGGAACTGGAGGTACTGGTCCGCTTCCGGGCTGCAAAAATAAACCAGATCGTTACTCCGGGTCTGGTTGGGCGGACCGAAATACTCGACAATTTCCCGGCTGGATTTGCCGATATGTCTGGAAAGCCGCTGAGGCCAGAATTTGCCGGTCAGCACGATTTCCAACGGATAGTTTCTGCCGATATGCGGTACGGAATAAATAACAACGCGCCCGTCTTCATAATGCGCCGTGTGTATTTCATCTTCGGCTTCCGGCTCGTGCTTGTTGGGCATGGTTTTTACGTCGACCCGGTCCGGCTTGCCGTAAGGTTTCAGCAAGAGATTTTTGCCCGCGTCGGTGTCGACCGTCAGCAAATCGCAGAACTCCCGCGCCTCCCTGCTGACCGTGAACGGCTCGACGGTATCGGGAAGCATGGCGCAGCCGGCAGACAATACAATGACGAAAATGCCGATCAATCTGATCATGCTGATAAGATTAGCGTTTATTTTGTCCGGTGCAAGGTATTATATTGAGTTTGTACTCATACCTGTCGACCTGCGCCTGCAAGAACGTTACATTTCGATGTTCCAGCAGCTTCCTGACCAGCTTCCGTCTCGATTCCGGACAGCGGTCGCCGAAAATGACCTCCGTAAGCATGGACGGATCAATATACACCGATTCGCCTCCCGGTTTTCTCAACAGGCGCCATTCCTGTTCGTTCATCCATGACTCGTACTTTCGCAGCATCACTTTGCGGACGATTTCTTCCGGGGTATCGTTCCCCAGATCGAAATCGTGGCGTTCATAATCGTAGTCGACATGGTTCAGATTCTGAAAAAAGTCGTTGCCGGTATCGAAGCCCACACATGCGCCGGCATGTCTCTCCGCGTAGTGAGACCACATGGTGATGTTTGCGCGGCTTTCCGAAAAGCAGCAGACTCCGTACCCGTCCAGTTCGGTGCAGATTCGTTCATATGCCCGTTCCAGTGCGGGGTCTATGTACTTCTCCACAACTTCCCGATCCATGCCCGCCGTGTTCGTCGCGATCCGTTTCGGTTTGAACTCGAACGGATCGTTAAACTCGCCGGGTTTCGGAAAATACAACCTGGAGTCGACAAACAGTTCCTGCAGGCGATCGACATCGCTCAAATTGATGTATCGATAAACTACTGCGGGTTTTTTCATAAAATTGCTTACACAGCGAGAGAAACGGTGCGCCTAAGCTTTATCTTATATTGTCCGAAGGTGTTGGACAAAGTGGTTATAACAACCGGATGAAAGCTTCATTGCTTAATTTTGTTGCCTCGCCCGTTGCTTTTCGCGTAGGCGGTGCCCACCCTGCCCGCTACCTGCCCACGTGTATCCTGCCCTTTGCTCCCTTGACGATCAATATCGTCAGCTTTTGTTTTTCCAGACGGTATTTTGTTCTGCCGTTCTCTTTCCATTGCACTTTGCGTTTTTCGCCAAGCTCCATGTCGATGCGTATCCAGTCGTTGACGAAATCCGGTGTCTGCGCGCCCGAAGGATTCCGGTTTATGCCTTCCCACACCTGCATGGTGCCGAGCTCCAGGTCTTTCAGCTTGGCACGATCTTCTTTCGAAAAAGTGACGAGCCTGCCGCCAATCAGTATTTCAAAACGTTCAACATCATCGGTTTCCGGATCAAGCGCGATTTCCAACTCCATGGTTTTATAAGGTTCGGGTAGCACGCTCTTCCATTTCACATAATGCTGATGCACCAACGAGGGTTGGTACGCCCGGGCGGCAATAGAACCCAGAAATAACAATGCAAACAGAAACTCCTTTTTCATCACAGCTTTACCTCCGGGGCTAATGCCCCATTATAAGCGGCGGTCAATCGTAAACGATGATTGCAGTTGCCGTGACACCGACAAGCACTTGCTCATAGCCAATGGCATGGAAGCGGTGGCTATTGCCGTCTGAGTTGAGAAGCACCAATTCAGCATCCCCCGCCGCGCTGGTGTAAGATTGTCAGTACCAACAATCCGGAATCGCCCATGAACGACTCGCCCCAACACCCCTTCGAAACCCTGACCCCCGATTTCATCATCAACGCTGTCGAAAACCGCGGGTTTGTGTGCGACGGGCGGTTGCTGGCGTTGAACAGTTACGAGAACCGGGTGTACCAGGTCGGCATCGAGGGGGAACTGCCGCTGATCGCCAAGTTTTACCGGCCGGGGCGCTGGAACGATGCGCAGATCGCCGAGGAGCACGGGTTTTGTTTCGAGCTGGCGGAGCGTGAGTTGCCGGTGGTGGCGCCGTTAGGCGGCGAGGGCGAGAGCCTGCACTATTACCAAGGCTTCCGCT
>DASVCP010000201.1:0-8337 GCA_036381555.1 Gammaproteobacteria bacterium | reverse complement strand
GGATAATGTCGAGGTGCGGGGGAGGAATTCCTCGATGATGCCCGTCCCGGGGTTGCCGGCTTGCGGTTGCCACTCTATCCAGTCGCCGCATACGATTAAGTCCAGCTTGCGCCGGCTATGGCAGCCTATGATCTTTCCTTCCGGGGTCTCTACGGCAACCGCTGAGCCGAAGTTGGCAATTACCCGGCCTTGCATGGCAAGACAGAACTTTTATTAATCATTATTCAGTTTTTTGAAATCGTTGACATGCATGACCAGCGTGTCGTCTTCATCGACTTTCTTGGGGGGAGCCGGTTTTTGTTGCGGCTGTTTCCGCGTCATTGCCTCGATTTCGGCGGCGCTCATTACCATCGTGCCCATGTAGTCCGCTTCTTTCTCGTCGCCCCCGCTGGCCGGCTTGTCGGTTGTTGACGAAGACAGCTGCTTCTCGCCGGTATTGTTTTGACCGGCTACGTGTTCCTGGTTGACTGCTTTTGATGCATCAGGTGATGTTTGGGGTTTGGAGGCAGGATGGTTAAAAGGATTGGAACTGAGAATCATCGTACCGACTTCTTCGTCGTCCGTTTTCGGGCTGAGTGGCGGCAGCGAAACTGAGCTGCTGGCAGGCAATGGTTTGGGATGCCCCGGTTTACTGGTATTTGGCGAACCGGAGGGCGGAACCGCGGTTTCTTCCACGGCGGAGCTTAACGAGGGATTCATAATTACTGTTTTGACTTCGTCTTCATCGGCTTTGGGGGCCGGCGGAGCCGGTGGAAGCAGCGTGCTGGTGGCCTTTTCCGGCGCTTTCTCCGGAGGATTGACAATGGTTTCTTCCGGGTCAATTGCCGTATCCTCCGGCAGGATGACAGTAGAATCTTCCTCCTCGTCGTCCGGTTTCTTTCCCACTACCTGCATTCCCGGCGGTAAAATCACCGTGGATGTCAAATCGAGTTCCGCATGCGAACGTTCAATAATCGCCGGGTTTTCTTTGGCGGAGGCGGTGGGTTGCGGCTCCTTATGTGCGGCTGCCGGGGCTGCCTTTGGCGGATCCGGCGGTCTGACGGTTTCGGGATCGATCAACTCGAACTCGTCGTCCGTATCCTGTGTTGTCGGTTCCTCATCCTCATCGAGTTTTTTATTCAGCAATTCCTCGACTTCCTTGCTGTCGAGCGACAGCTGTATGCTTTACTCGGACAAGGTCTCGCGATTGACAATTGACGGGCTCTCATCGACAGCCGCAGGGGAAGCGGGATGTTGCCGTTTGGGAGAAGACGGGCTGATTTTAAGTTTCTCATCGCTGAACAAAGCGTCAATTTTTGCCGCGCAGATAAAATCGTTTACGGTGAGTCCTCCCGCTGCGTGGGTCGAGTAGCGTACCCTACAGCAACCGTAATTGACTTCCAGGTCCGGGTGATGGTCCTGACCATTGGCAACCCAGGCAACGGCGTTTACAAATTCTATGGTGCGGCGAAAATCGGTGAAATCGAATTCACGTTCTATGAATTTTGCCTGCGGATCAAGCCGCCATTTGTTGTTGACTTGGTTGAGCAGGGAGCGGGCGATACCCGCGCTGATGGGTTTGGAGCCTTTTTTAACCGGCGTACAGCGGCGTAAAGCAAGCTTGGTCATATTGTCCTACTCCCCGTGACTGTATGTCACATAAAGCGGCGGAAAAGGGTAAATCTTGCGGCTGCAGGTACTGTCTCCAGGGCTTTCAATAATCCGGATTTTGGTTCCCGACCGGTCTTTTTTCCATTTTTCAATCACTTAAGTGATGGTTTTGGTAATCGATCAGGCATGGCCTGGAAATTCCGAATTGATCGGAGTTTCCCTAAAAATGTATCATATGTTGTTGATTTTACAAGCACAAGATAGGGCGATGGAACAAAATGTCGATTAATAATGAAAATCTGATTTGGATTGACCTGGAGATGACCGGGCTGGACACAACCCGGGATGCAATCATTGAAATTGCGACCATCGTAACCGACAAGCAACTGGACATATTGGCAGAAGGTCCGGTGTTGGCGATTCATCAACCGAATGACCTGCTGGAAGCGATGGATGAGTGGAATACCCGGCAGCATACCTCTTCCGGACTGGTGGAGCGGGTCAAGGCCAGCAGCATCGATGCTCACGAGGCCGAGCGGCAAACATTGAATTTTGTCTCGAAGTATGTGGAAAAGGGCTACTCGCCCATGTGCGGCAACAGCATTTGTCAGGACCGGCGGTTCATGGCCCGGTTGATGCCGGAACTGGAAGCGTATTTCAATTACCGCAATCTCGATGTCAGTACCTTGAAAGAACTGGCGAAGCGTTGGGCGCCGCAAGTTGCGGCCGGTTTCAACAAGCAGGGCGCACACCTGGCGCTGGACGACATCCGCGAGTCGATCGCCGAACTTCGCTACTACCGCGAACATATTATGAAAATTTAAGACCTAACCACAGAGAGCACGGAGAACACAGAGAAAAGAAGTTAAAAAATTAGGATATTGAAAGCGGGCTTAAAAGCGGGCTTAAAGGCTTTCGGCTTTTTTAAAGTGGATTTTCATTTGGTGTTTAACATAAAAATCTTTTAACTCTGTGTTCTCTGTGTCCTCCGTGGTTAAATGCTTTTGAATTATTCCCCGGTTTCGATGGGTGTATCCGGCTGGTTGCCCCAGTCGGACCAGGCGCCGGGGTAGCCTTTTACATGTTTGTAACCCAGCGATTCGAGCAGGATACACAGCAGGGCTGAACGCTGGTGTGACTGGCAGTAACAGACAATTTCACGGTCTCGGTCAACGCCGCGTGCTGCCAGCAGCTCTTCGAGCTCTTGTTGCGAACGAAACCGCATATTGCGGTTCGGGTCTTTGGTGAGCGTCCAGTCAAGGCTGATGGCGCCGGGAATGTGGCCGCCGCGCTGCGAACGCCGGTTTTCACCACGATACTCGGCAGGACTGCGGGCATCGAGCGGTAGTATTTTGTTGTCGGTCAGGTGCTTAAGAATATATTCGCGGTCGGAAATCACGTCGGGGTTCAGCCGGCCCCGGTAATGACCGGGTGTTAACGGAACGGTCCCGCCGGTAAGGGGCAGGTCTGCCGCTTGCCAGGCCTGCATGCCGCCGTCCAGCATGGAAACGGCTTTGTGTCCGAAAGCTTTCAGTGTCCACGCCAGTCGCGCCGCAGGAGGGCCGCCGTTATCGTCATAAATTACCGCGTGATGTTCGGGGCTCAAGCCGATGGCTGACATCCCCCGGTTAAACTGTTCCACAGTGGGCAGGAGGCCGGCAACGGGCGGCCGGCAAGCATTCACGTCGGCGACATCAAAATGAACGGCGCCACCGATATGGCCGGCCCGGTAAGCTTCCTGATTGCGTACATCGATAAGGCGCAGGGGAACGGTTGACTCGGCGGACAGGGCTGCTTTCAGTTCGTCAGGCTGGATGATCAGGGGAAGCTGATGTTCGGCGGGCATGCTAACGTTCCGCTATAACTCCAGTGAGGAGTGCATGGACGGATGCATGAATATCGGCGCCTGTAGGCTGGGAGTTGGCTTGGGCGGCGTCAGGATCGTCGTTTTTGGCAAAGGCTGGCAATCGGGGTAATCCAGGGTGTAATGCAAACCCCGGCTTTCATGCCGTGACCTGGCGCTTCTGACGATCAAATCGGCTACCGTGGCCAGGTTACGCAATTCCAGCAAGTCGTTGGTCACTTTGAAATTTGAATAGTACTCGTTGATTTCCCGCATCAGCAGCCGCACCCGGTTTTCAGCCCGTTGCAGGCGCTTGTTGGTGCGCACCACCCCGACGTAATTCCACATCGTCAGGCGCAATTCATGCCAGTTGTGGGCGACAACCACCTCTTCGTCCGAATCGGTCACCCGGCTTTCGTCCCAGGGAGGCAGGCGCGCGGGCAGCGGCGCCGAATCCATCTGTTGCAGAATATCCTCGGCGGCTGCGCGCCCGAATACCAGGCATTCGAGCAACGAATTGCTGGCCATGCGGTTTGCGCCATGCAACCCGGTACTGGCGGTTTCACCGATAGCGTAGAGACCGGGGATATCGGTTCGGCCCCGCAGATCGGTGACCACGCCGCCGCAGGTGTAATGAGCCGCCGGAACAACCGGTAGGGGGACCTTGGTCATATCGAAACCGAAAGCCAGGGTTTTGGCGTAAATATTGGGAAAGTGTTCGCGGATAAAATTCGCGGGTTTGTGGCTGATATCCAGGTAGACGCAATCAAGACCGAGGCGCTTCATTTCATGGTCGATGGCGCGGGCGACGATGTCGCGGGGGGGCGAGTTCGGCGCGGGAATCGAAACGGTGCATGAAGCGGCTGCCGTCGGGCAACAACAAATGACCGCCTTCCCCGCGCACCGCTTCTGAAATTAGAAAGGATTTGGCTTCCGGATGGTAAAGGCAGGTGGGATGAAATTGCATGAATTCCATATTGGCTACCCTGCAACCGGCGCGCCACGCCATGGCGATCCCGTCGCCGGTCGAACCGTCGGGATTGCTGCTATAAAGGTAGACTTTGTTGGCGCCGCCGGTGGCCAGTATCACAAAGCGGGCCGCAAGCGATTCTACATGCCCGGTTTGCAGGTTCAGGGCGTAAACCCCCAGGCAGCGATCGGTTTCCAGTCCCAGCTTGCCGCCGGTGATTAAATCGACCGCAATATAACGGTCAAGGATACTGATGCGGGAATGTCGCTTGGCATGCGTGTACAGCGTGGTGTGCAGGGCTTTTCCTGTCGCGTCTGCGGCATGAATGACGCGGCGATGACTGTGTCCCCCCTCCCGGGTCATGTGGTAGGGGGGATGACCGTTATTGCCCCGATTGCTGTTCCCATTGATACTCTGGGATTCGCGGGTAAACTGCATGCCGAGTTTTTCCAGCCAATGGATCATGGCCGGTGCGTTTTCAACAGTAAAGGTGACTGCTTCTTTATCGCATAAACCTGCGCCGGCATCCAAAGTGTCGGCAATGTGCTGATCGAAATGATCTTCGGGGTCCAGAACGACCGATATACCGCCCTGGGCCCAGTAAGTGCTGCTGTTGTTGAGCCTGGCCTTGGCGAGCAGTGTTACCCGGGTCTCGGACCCCGATGCTTCGGCGATGTGCAGCGCCAGGGTAAGCCCGGCGGCTCCACCGCCGATGACCAGAACATCGTATACGGGCTGATGAGACATACTTATTGGTGTTTTAGCAATCCAGAGGCAATTGTGACATACTTGGCGCGCTACGGCACGGTGGTAAACTTGTGGCAAACCGACAATTTTGCCCAAGGAAAAAGAAGCGGCTGCAAGGTTCCACTGCCACCCATTACGTGAACTAAATCATTATCTTCAGGTCTATGATCGCATTATTCGCACAATTCGGCGTGCTTTCCAACACCTTGACCGGCAGGTTATCAGTGTGAGTGAACGGGACGTCGATTTGGAGCTGGTACGGCAGGTGCAAGCGGGCGACAAGTCTGCGTTTAACCTGCTCGTGACCAAGTATCAAGGCAGGATTGCCAAGTTGATAAGCCGCTATGTTTATGACGCGGCTGAGATTGAGGATGTGACTCAGGAGGCCTTTATCAAGGCGTATCGCGGTCTGGCCAATTTTCGGGGTGACAGCGCCTTCTACACTTGGATGTACAGGATTGCAATTAACACGGCGAAAAATTATCTTGTGGCATCCGGCCGCAAGACTCCGGACATCGGTGTCGATGCCCAGGATGCCGAACAGTTCGAGGGGGCGGCATTATTGCGCGAGAATTCAACGCCTGAGAGCCTGGTGTTGGCGGACGAGATCAGAATGCGGGTGTTCGAAACGATCGAGAATCTGCCCGCCGAACTTAAAACCGCCATTACTTTACGAGAGTTGGAAGGGTTGAGTTATGAGGAAATTGCCGAAGCGATGGAATGTCCGATAGGTACGGTAAGATCCAGGATTTTTCGGGCTCGCGAGGCAATCGACAGCAGTTTGAAGCCGTTATTGGACCAGCTTTGATATCGAGAGTGGAGTAGGTGTTACATGAGCGATCAACCATATCAAAATGAGCATTTGTCCTGTTTCATGGATGGGGAGTTGGAGGACATTCATTCGGTACAAAGCGCTCTGGGGAGCCGGGAAGTGCATGCCTGCTGGCATCGTTACCATATAATCCGCGATATTTTGCGCGACAGCAGACCTGTTAAACTTTCCAATGATTTTTGTTCCCGTCTCATGCAATCTCTCGAAAACGAACCCGCTGTCTTCAATCCCCGCCCGTTCCGTTCCCGCAAACTGCCTTTCAATCACAGCATACTAAAGCCGGTCGCCGGCCTGGCGATTGCCGCCTCTGTTGCCACTGTAACGGTCTTTTTGTTACAGAATGTTTATTTGTCGCCCGCCGGCAACGGGGTTCCTGTTGTCGCCAGTGCCCCGCAGACTGAATCATCGATGCTGGCGTTAAACGAGCGCCGGAATACCGGTTCCGGAGTGGCGCCGGTGGCTGTCGAAGGCGAAGAGGTTATCGAGGATGACAGCCTCAATGCTTATTTGATCAGGCACATGGAATACGCTTCATCGGGAGGCACCGGCATGCTGCCGTATGTGCGCCTCGCAGGTTACGATAGCAGTCAATAAGCCATGGTCCGCAATGTAGCTGTGTTGTGGGTGTGTCTGGTCGCCGGACCTTTGTACGCGGCGGATACCGACGGCCTTGAGCTTCTGAAGCGTATGTCCGAGGCCATGCAGATGAACAACTATTCCGGAACGTTTATTTACCGGCATAAGGATAAAGTCGAAACGTTAAAGATTGTACATGGATACACGTCTGACGGTATTAAGGAAAGGCTGATCACTCTCAGCGGCAAGCCGCGGGAAATCTTGCGCAGTGATTCCGTTGTAACCTGTATATGGCCGGAAAACCGGCGAGTGCTGGTGGATAAAAGCCGGCCGGGCAGCAATTTTCCGGGCTTGGTGCCCAATGATCCCGCCAAGTTATCGGCGCACTATAGTGTGAGTGTGCAGGACAAACTGGAACGCATCGCCGACCGGGATTGCCGGGTGGTCGATGTAAAGCCAAAGGACGAGTACCGTTATGGATACCGGGTCTGGATAGATAATGAAACTTTTCTGTTGGTGCGTTCCGATTTGCTGAACGAAAATAACGAGCCCGTAGAACAGGTTATGTTTACGGAGCTGATTGTGCATGAGGATGTCCCGGTGGAGGCTTTGAAACCCGAATTCGAAGTGGACGACGGATTTCGTCGGCGTGAATCGGATGATCTGGCCAATATTATGGATACGGACAAGGCACGCTGGCATTCAACCGATCCGCCTTCGGGGTTTTCCATGCAAACGTGGAAGAAGCGGATTAGTAAGAACGGCAACACCACCGTTGAACAGCTGGTCTATTCCGACGGACTGGCGTCGGTTTCGGTTTTCATAGAGCCCAATAAAAATGAAAAAATGCTGAGCGGCAGCAGGCGCCGGGGAGCTTTGAATATCTATGGCAAGGTCTTTAACGACCACCACATTACCGTGGTTGGCGAAGTTCCGGGACAGACAGTCAAGCAAATAGCGGAATCGGTTGAATTGAAGCCCGAATATCAAGAGAAATGATCAAAGAGAAGGCGCAGGTTGTCGCAGTCGAAGGCGAATATGCTTTGGTTCAGACATTGAGGCGCAGCACTTGCGAAGGGTGTGCCGCGAACCAGGGATGCGGCACGTCGGTGCTGTCGAAAATCCTCGGTCAACGTTATGCGCGTATAAAAGTATTAAATACCCGGCAGGCAAAAGTCGGCGACACTGTCATGATTGCTCTTGGCGAAAACGGCCTGTTGAAAGGTGCGCTGGTTGTTTATTGTTTTCCCTTGATTGCAATCGTGCTGTTTGCCGTTCTTGGCCAGTTGCTGCTGGGTGCGGATTTCACCGACGGTATGGCGGTTCTGTTCGGGGCGGTGGGTTTTGGGGCGGCTTTGTGGCTGGTAAGGTTGCTGGCAACCGGCATGGCCCGCAATGCCGATTATCAGCCTGTTATTCTCAGCGTGGAAACGGAACCTGCCGAAGGCACTCCAAAATTTTTTATACCTTAAACCTCACTAAACTCTTAAACTCTCCTATCCAACCTCGATTTAAACAGTTTGGAGTCTGATGATGCGTTTATTAATGGTTTATCCGGTACTGGTTTTTTTGCTTGGTATCAATGCAAACGCGGCCAGCCTGCCGGATTTTACCGCTTTGGTGGAGGCGAACAAGCCTGCGGTAGTGAATATCAGTACCACTCGCAAATCCACAGGCATGCACCAATTTCTGCCGGAAGAGTTTGAACTGCCCGAGGGTTCCGAAGAGGGCCCGTTGGGCGATTTGCTGAGACGCTTTTTTGGGGCTCCAAATTCAGAT
>DASVCP010000200.1:0-2009 GCA_036381555.1 Gammaproteobacteria bacterium | reverse complement strand
TATCGGCGAAGACACGGAAATGGAGGCTGCCTGATGAATGATCAAAAAGCGACAACCGGTTTTCTCGGCTGGATCGACGCACGCTTTCCGGCAACCAAGTTCTGGCGTGAGCAGCTTACCGGATATTACGCGCCCAAGAATTTCAATATCTGGTATTTCTTCGGTTCCCTGGCCTTGCTGGTGCTGGTCAACCAGATTGTCACCGGCATCTTTCTCACCATGAATTACAAGCCGGACGCCGAGCTGGCGTTTGCCTCGGTCGAGTACATCATGCGGGACGTCGAGTGGGGCTGGCTGATCCGTTACCTGCATTCCACCGGCGCCTCGGCCTTTTTCGTGGTGGTCTATTTGCATATGTTTCGCGCGTTGCTCTACGGGTCTTATCAGAAACCGCGTGAATTGCTGTGGATTTTCGGCGTGTTGATTTACCTGACGCTGATGGCGGAAGCCTTCATGGGTTACCTGCTGCCGTGGGGGCAGATGTCCTTCTGGGGCGCGCAGGTGATCATTTCCCTGTTCGGCGCGATACCGATAGTCGGCGAGGACCTGGCGTTGTGGATACGCGGCGATTATGTCGTCTCGGACATCACGCTCAATCGCTTTTTCGCGTTGCATGTGATCGCCATTCCACTGGCGCTGCTGGGTCTGGTGGCTTTGCATCTCATGGCGTTACGCGAGGTAGGTTCCAACAATCCGGACGGGATAGAAATCAAGGAACGCAAGGGACCGGATGGAATTCCGGTGGACGGTATTCCCTTCCATCCTTATTACACTGTGAAAGACGTCTACGGTACGGCGATTTTCCTGATTGTCTTTGCTGCGATCGTGTTTTTCTTTCCGGAGTTTTATGTCTATTTTCTGGAGCCGGCCAACTTTGTGCCCGCCGATCCGCTAAAGACACCGGAGCATATCGCGCCGCTGTGGTATTTCACGCCGTTTTACGCCATTTTAAGGGCGGTGCCTTCCAAGCTTTTCGGCGTAATGGCTATGGGGCTGGCGGTCATGATCCTGTTCGTGTTGCCCTGGCTGGATCGGGGGCGGGTCAAGTCGATACGCTACCGTTCCCTGGCGTACAAACTGCTGCTGACCATGTTCGTGGTCAGTTTCCTCGGGCTGGGTTATCTGGGCATGCAGCAGCCCACTCCTGTGAAACAGATTTTTGCGCAACTGTTCAGCCTGGGATATTTCGGCTTTTTCATCGGTTTGTTCTTTATCAGCAAAAACGAGAAAACCAAGCCGGTGCCTGAGAGGGTTAACTACAAATGAAAAAAATAGTCGCTGTTTTAACATTGATGACATTTTGCCTGCCGGGCTTTGCCGCCGGGACAGGTTACCCGCTGGACCATGCCCCGGTTGACCTCTCGGACGAGGCATCCTTGCAGCGTGGTGCCAAGTACTTCGTTAATTACTGCATGGGATGTCACTCGCTGTCCTATTTGCGTTACAGTCGATTGGCCAGGGACCTGGATTTGACCGAGGATGCCGTCGAGGAAAACCTGATTTTTACCCGCAACGAACAGGGCGAACCGACCAAGATCGGTTCACTGATAACCAACAGCATGGGCGCGACCTATGGTGAAAACGCCTTCGGCGTGGCGCCGCCCGATCTGACCCTGGTTACCCGTACGCGGCCGCACGGCGCCGACTGGCTTTATACCTACCTGCGTACATTCTATCTGGACGAGAGCAAGCCCTGGGGTGTGAACAACGCGGTCTTCCCGAACGTCGCCATGCCTCACGTGCTGTGGGAGTTGAAGGGTTGGCAGCGGCCGGTGTTAGAGGAAGTGGTGGATGAGGCCGGCCAGGCCCATCAGGTGGTGGTCGGCGTGGAAAGAATCACGGATGGCAGGCTGACGCCCGAGCAGTTCGACCGGGTGGCGCTCGATCTGACCAACTTTCTGGTCTATGCGGCGGAACCGGCCAAGCTGGTCCGCTATAAAGTCGGTGCATGGGTTCTGTTTTTCCTGGTTATTTTGGCTGTGGTTTCCTATTTCCTTAAGAAGGAATAC
>DASVCP010000199.1:0-5734 GCA_036381555.1 Gammaproteobacteria bacterium | reverse complement strand
TGATCGGCAGGTCCATCACGCATTCGGACGAGCCGCTGGCAACACTACGTAGTATAAACGCTGAAATTGCCTCTTGTGCCTAGCGAAACATTGTTGTAGTCTGGCTTTTGCTTCGGCACCTGTCGAAGCGGGTTTTTAAATAAAACGTAAGGGCAAACTTCTAAAATCAGAATCCGTTCGAGAGCCATAATTCCGGCTGTGGTTGGCTGCGCGCGTTATGCGGCAACTATCTTGCGTGGGAAGTGGCGCAACCTTGAACTCCTCCTGGAGTCCTGCTGTTGTGTTCTCGAAGAGGATGAGCGGGCGAATGGAAGATGATTATAAAGGGACCCCGATAACCAAAGGGAGAAACACCATGCAGTACTTTAAAAAAATCCTGGGCGTACTTTTGTTGACTCTTGTGACCGGCCTGGCGTTCGCGGCCGATAAAGTCAACATCAACACCGCGGACGCGGAAACATTGGCTTCGGAACTGGCTGGCGTCGGATCCAGCAAAGCCGAAGCGATCGTCAGTTACCGCGAAGAAAACGGACCGTTCAAGTCGGTCGAGTCCCTGACCGAAGTGAAAGGCATCGGTCAGAAGGTGCTCGAAGACAACGCCGGGCGTATCAGTGTCGGTGAGTAACTGAAGTGTTGTTTAAATCCTGAACAAGGCCTTGGAAGCGGTGTAAGGGCATCCGCTTCCAACGGCCCGGCTAAAGAATTCCGATTATTCGAAGCTTCCATTCCCTCGGACAATTTCACGATGACTCCGGTTACCAATCCGAACAGCGTGGGTTACGGTCAATTAGATCCAATCTAGTATTTTAATGAGGGTTAATAGCAGGTAATATCGCGTATTCCTGATAACGGCAAAGAACGCTCAAGTGAAGGGCCGGGCTTTTATCGCTACCAAATTAATATAAGGGAGTTCTTTTCTTATGCGCACCGTTTCCTTTTCCCGCCTGGCGGCAACGCTGTCGGCTTGCATGCTTTTTACATTTTGCCTCTCCGCCGCCCATGCCGGCGTTGCGCTGTGGATTGCCGAATCCGAAGGCGCGCTCAAAATCGCCGGCGAGACCGGCGAAATAGTATTCGAGATTCCCGAGGCCGGCGGTGTCGAGGGTATCGCCGTCGACGATGACAACGGCCGTGTCTGGACCTTCGGCGACGACAAGCATCAACGGTGGCTGAAGGCCTATGACGGTGACGGACATCTGCAAGTCGATGTATCGACACCCCAAATTCACAAACAGACCCGGCTCGGCGAAATGCTGGCCGATGCGGATGGCGTCTGGCTCGCCGCTGGCCGCGACCTCTACCGTTACGACATGCAGGGGCAGTTGCAAAAGCACATGCGTTTTCGTCGCGACGTGACCGCCATGACCCTGGACAGCGAACGCGCGCACCTGTGGGTCGCGGTGGCGGATCACGTGTTCATCGTCGATCGCAACGGCGAGGACGTCGACCGTTTCTGGACCCTGCTCCCGCTGATCACCCGGCTCGATTACGATCAACACGAAGACGGCGTCTGGCTGGTAGTCGGACCGTACCTGCTGCGCCTGAACGCCGAAGACCGCGCACTGGAATTCGTCTCCCGCTTCGGCGTCGGTTTCAAACTCTGGCGGCACCTGTCGGCTGACGGGCAGGGCGGCGTGTGGGGCGCGGACCCGCTGACACTCAGCCATGTCAACGCCGCGGGCGAAGTCGAATTCAGTTTCAAATCCTTTAACGATTATCACGGCCAAAAGACGCTACAAGATCTTGCGGCCGACCCGGAAGACGGCGCTGTCTGGGTGGCGAACAAAACCACGTTGAAAAAATACAGCGTTGTCGGCGCACTGCAGCGGGAACTCACCCCTGATCTGGGCGACGGCGTGATCCGTTCCATCAACCGAATGGCGCTGACCGCGCAAAGCCAGCCGCCGACAATCGTGATCGATTTTCCGGCCGGGAACGGTTTCGTCAGTACCAACACGCCGGCATTGGAGCTGCATTACAGCAGCGAGGGCGTCATCGACACCGAGTCCATCGGGATCACGCATGACGACAGCCCGTTAAGCGCGAATTGCAGCGCCACCCAGACCGAAGCTGTCTGCACATTACTCAGCGCATTACCGGAAGGCGAGATCACGCTCGCCGCGACAGTTACCGACACGGAAGGCAACTTGTCCGAACCGGCGCGGGTCACGTTCACCGTCGATACGCTTGCGCCGGTGATCACGCTCACAGACCCGGCCGATGGACTGATCACCAACAGTGTGCAGCTGGCCGTCAGCGGCAACCTGAGTGAAACCGCCGAATCGTTAACGCTTATTCACAATGGCGACGGTATCGGCTTGCAAGCCGACGACAATAATGTATTCAGTCACAACGTTACCCTCAGCGAAGGCGACAATACAATCGCAGTCAGTGCCGTCGACTTTGCCGGCAATGCCGGCGAAGTCGCTGTAAACGTCACCCTCGACACCGTCGTGCCCGTGATCCCCGACCTCGGCCTGATCGAGATTGTTCGTCCCGACGATGAAGGCAATGTCATGATCGTCGGTCGCACGGGCAGCGTCGAACCGAACAGCCGAATCGCCATTACCAATACCCGCACCAGCGAAAGCATTATCGTGACCGCTGGCGCCGATGGCGCCTTCACCGCCAACATCGCGGGAGCGGTTGGCGACGACATTCAAATAACCGCCGCGGACGCCGCCGGCAACGCGAGCGAACCAGCGCGGGCGCCGGTCACCTACCTGCCGCCCGATCCCTCCGTGATTGCACCGCCGATGAACCCGACGCAGACCACGCCGTTGAGTGACGCCACCGCGTTTCTTTACACGGGCAGCAACCCCATTCAAACCGGCGTGCCGTCCGGCACGATCGAAGCCGGACGCGTGGCCGTCATCCGGGGCCGGGTGCTGGACAAACAGAACCACCCGCTGCCCGGTGTCATCGTCAACGTCAAGGATCATCCCGAGTTCGGCCAAACCTTATCGCGCGCTGACGGCCGGTTCGATCTGGCTGTCAACGGCGGTGGAATACTCACCCTTAACTATCAAAAGGACAATTACCTGCCGGTGCAGCGCAAGGTAAACGCCCCGTGGCGGGACTATGTATTCGCCGACGACGTTGTCATGATCCAGCTCGATCCGCAGGTGACGACGGTTGATCTGACCAGCACTGAAATTCAAGTCGCCCGGGGTACGCCGCAGACCGACGAAGACGGCGTCCGTCAGGCCACACTGCTGTTCCCGGCCGGCACCGTCGCCAGCATGACCTTGCCGGACGGCACCGTGCATAATTTAACAACCTTGAGTGTCAGAGCCACAGAATACACCGTCGGTGACAACGGTTTTGAAGCCATGCCCGGCGAGCTGCCGCCGGCTTCCGGCTACACCTATGCGGTGGAATTGAGTATTGACGAAGCGCTTGCGGTCAACGCAAAGCGGGTGAATTTCAATCAGCCGATTCCGTTCTATGTAGATAATTTTCTGAATTTCCCGGTTGGCGAAGCAGTGCCCATCGGCTACTACGACCGCGAGCAAGCTGTTTGGAAACCGAGCGACAACGGCCGCATAGTTGAAATTCTCTCGATCGACAACGGCCTGGCTACTTTGGATGTCAACGGCAGCGGTAGCCCGGCAGCTGCGGCTCAACTGGCCGAACTTGGCGTCACCGATGCCGAACGGCAGCAACTGGCTGCTTTATATTCACCGGGTAAAAGCCTGTGGCGCACGCTCATACCGCACTTCACTCCTTGGGACTGCAACTGGCCCTATGGCCCTCCTGAAGACGCCGTGCCGCCGCCGGAATCGGATGATCCGCCGCTGCCGAATGTGGAATGCACTCAGCCCGGCTGCACCATTGGCGCCCAAACCCAGACGCTGGGTGAGGAGATTCCGATTATCGGCACACCCTTTTCCCTGCACTACCAAAGTGACCGGGTGCCCGGCCGCAAAGATAAAAGCAGTGTCACGCTCACTGTGAGTGGCCCATCCGTTCCCGCCAGTTTGCAGACGATTCGGCTGTCCATTTGGATTGCCGGGCAAGGTATTGTACGTAGCTTCGGGCCTGCACCTAACCAACGTTACACTTTTGAGTGGAACGGACTGGACGGCTTTGGCCGGGAGGTACACGGCAGTGCCACAGCCAACATTGCAGTAACCTATATTTATCCTTGCGTCTATCGCCCCGGCAACAGGGGCTTTGGGTATCGCAGCCCGTCCATTGAGGCCATCGGCACCCGCGACAATTGTCAGAGCATGAAATTTCTGCGGCGTTCCAGTGTGGATCTGGAGTCGCCGTTTATGCCGCCGATTGCCATGGCCGGCCAGTGGAGCTTGAACATCCAACATGCGTGGCAGGGAGGGACGCTGTCCCGTCTGATTCAGGGCAATGGCGGTTATCGTACTTTGCGGTCGGGTATTCATACTGTAGCTGGCGATGGAACCCAGAGCTTTGCCGGTGACGATGGCCTAGCTATCGAAGCTTTTGTCAACCGGCCGCGCGATGTAACGATGGATGCAGCGGGCAATCTGTATATTGACGACTGGTTTAATCTGCGTATCCGGCGGGTTGATACTGCGGGCATTATTACCACGGTTGCCGGCACCGGGAGTTGGGGATTCGCCGGTGACGGCGGGCCGGCAATCCAAGCCCAATTCAGGGCGCCCAGCAGTGTAGCCATCGATACTGCTGGCAACCTCTATATTGTTGACCAGGATAATCACCGAATTCGCCGGGTTGGGTCGGATGGCATCATTGTCACGGTGGCAGGGAGTGGGGAGACTTGGCAATTCGGTGGTGGGTTTGCCGGTGACGGTGGGCCGGCAACTGAAGCACTGCTACACCAGCCGCGTGATTTGGCTGTGGATGATGCAGGCAATCTCTATATCGCGGACCGGAATAATCATCGTATCCGCCAAGTCAGTCCCGACGGCATTATCAATACTGTGGCTGGCAGTGGACCTGCGGGCGGAGAGGGCGGTTTTGCCGGCGACAGTGGCGCGGCGACAAGCGCGCGGCTTAACAGTCCCAGCGGAATTGCCGTGGACGCGACGGGCAACCTCTATATCGCCGACACATTTAACCACCGCATTCGCAAAGTCGGTGTCGACGGCGTCATCGTTACGATAGCCGGTACCGGCAGCCCGGGTTTTTCCGGTGATGGCGGTCCGGCGACTCAAGCGCAACTGTGGGCGCCAACTGGCCTGGACGTGGATGCGGAGGGCAATGTTTACGTTGCTGATCGCATCAACCACCGTATCCGGAAAATCAGCCCCGATGGCATTATTACCACCGTGGCCGGCAGCACTGCTACGGGCGGTTTTTCCGGTGATGGTGGCCCAGGACCGCAGGCCGCGCTGAATGCGCCGGACAATGTGGCGGTGGACCCGGCCGGTAATCTCTACATTGTCGACACTCAAAACAGTCGTATTCGCCGCCTCCTGACGCGGGACTTGTTCGACATTGATCAAACGACCGTTGCTTCCGAAAACGGCCGCCAACTGTTCATCTTCGACCGCGGTGGCCGGCATTTGCGTACTATAAACACGCTGACCGGTGTCACCGAATATGAATTCGGCCGGGACAGCGAAGGCCGGTTGATCAGCATCACCGATGTCGACGGCGACGTCACCGTCATTGAGCGCGACGCCGGCGGCAGGGCGACAGCCATTGTCGCGCCCGACGGCCAGCGGATCGAATTAACGATCGATGAAAACGGCCATCTCATAGCCGTCACCAACCCGGCCGGCGAAACCTA
>DASVCP010000198.1:0-7377 GCA_036381555.1 Gammaproteobacteria bacterium | reverse complement strand
GGTACCACTCATCGACAGCATCCATTTTGTCAATGATAAACCCGATATGATCGAGCCGCTCTCCGGTAAGGCCGTATTGTCGCCCGTCTCCGGGCCCCGCTTCAACCCCGCCGGCCGTAATCCTGTGCAGCGCCAGATTATCGTTCCCGCTGCTCAGGTACACGTTATCCGCGTCGGGGCGCCATTCTATCGCCATACCCAGCAAATCAACATAAAAATGTTCACACGCCTCCAGCCGGCGGACCTTGAGCGCCACATGTCGCAAACCGGCGGTCCTGCCGGGACGATTGGGCGTGGACGGCTCAGGCATCGATGCCGACCAGCTCGTAGTCATAAGTGAGTTCGGCCGTTTTCTCCAGCATTCTGGACACCGAGCAGTACTTTTCAGCGGACAGTGACACCGCGCGCTCGACGTGTTTTTCCGACAACGCCCGCCCGGTGACCACGAAGTGCAGGTGAATCTTGGTAAAAACCCGGGGAATATCCTCCGCCCGTTCGGCCTCGATTTCGACCACACAGTCGGTGACCTGCTGCCGGGACTTCTGCAGCATCAGCATCACATCAATCGACGAGCAGCTTCCCAGGCCAAGCAGCACCATTTCCATTGGGCGCGGGCCGATGTTGCGACCGCCCGCCTCGGGAGCGCTGTCGATCACCACCGCATGGCCGCTCCCCGTTTCTCCGACAAAACTCATATTGTCTAACCACTTAATACGTGCTTTCATTCACACCTCGAAAACTGCTATTCTGAATTGTTTATACAGGTAAATGGCCTTAGAATGCCGTCTCAACTACGGCTTTAAACCAATATGATGCTGTAATGGCTATTCCGCTAAAAGACAGAAACGACCCGACCCTGCAACGATTCCTGCAGCATTGCCACCGCAAGCATTATCCCGCGCGCACGACCATCATTCACGAAGGCGACAAACCCGACACGCTCTACTATATC
This sequence comes from Gammaproteobacteria bacterium, assembly GCA_036381555.1. Classification (GTDB taxonomy): domain Bacteria; phylum Pseudomonadota; class Gammaproteobacteria; order HTCC5015; family HTCC5015; genus DASVCP01. The sequence continues at coordinate 6,425 of DASVCP010000198.1, read as the reverse complement.
ATCGACGGTTCGGTCAGCGTACTGATCGAGGATAACGACGGCCGCGAGATCGTGCTGGCGTACCTGAATCCCGGCGATTTCTTCGGCGAAATGGGCCTGTTCGAAGAGGATATTTCCCGCAGCGCCTGGTGCGTCGCCCGAACCCCCTGCGAGATGGCGGAAATCAATTACAAGCAGTTCAAGTCTCTGGCGATGGACGATGCGGCAATCATTTTCAAGCTCGCCTCGCAAATGGCGACCCGGCTGCGCAAGACCAGTCGCAAGGTCAGCGATCTGGCGTTCCTGGACGTCACCGGCCGCGTGGCGCACACCCTGCTGGAGCTGGCCAACGAACCCGACTCCATGACCCACCCCGACGGCATGCAGATCCGTATCACACGCCAGGAAATCGCCCGCATTGTCGGCTGCTCGCGGGAAATGGTCGGCCGCGTACTGAAGGAACTGGAAGAAGAAGGGCTCATCTCCGCCAAGGGCAAAACCATCGTCGTCTTCGGCACCCGGTGATTTCGATAAAAGACCATCTAACCACGGACGACCGCCAGGGATGGTGGAAGTGCAGAAAACGGAGGGAGCAGTTTTCTGCGTACACAGAGAACACAGAGGTTTAAATCCTAGAACACATCAAGAAAGACCGAGTGATCTGTCTTTTACAGAAATTTAACCTCTATCCAAGGCTAACGTCTTTGATTTTGGCCCAAAAGTCTTAAGCTTTTGAACTTGCTTTTCTCTGTGTGCTCCGTGCGCTCCGTGGTTAAATTCCCTTTTAAAAAAATAATTCTTTAAGCTTGGTACCGGGGTCGTCGGCGCGCATGAAGGCTTCGCCGACCAGGAACGCGTGCACGCCGTGCTGGCGCATCAGGGCGACGTCGTCACGGGTGTGAATACCGCTTTCCGTCACCAGCAAAGCGCCGTTGTCGATAATATCCAGCAAATCCAGCGTCGTTTGCAGGCTGGTCTCGAAGGTACGCAGATTGCGATTGTTGACGCCGATCAGGTCGGCGTCGATCTGTAACGCGCGCTCCAGCTCCTCGCGGTCGTGCACTTCGACCAGCGCGTCCATCCCCAGATGCTTCGCCAGGCCGAACAACTCGGCCAGCATCGCATCGCCCAGGGCCGCCACGATCAGCAATATGCAATCAGCGCCCAATGCGCGGGCTTCGTAAACCTGGTAGGGATCGATAACGAAATCCTTGCGCAGCACCGGCAAGCCGCAAGCCGCACGGGCCTGCTGCAAATACTCATCGGCTCCCTGGAAAAAATCCCTGTCGGTGAGTACCGACAGGCATGCCGCGCCGGCGCTCGCGTAACTTCCGGCGATCGCCACAGGATCGAAATTCTCGCGTATCACCCCTTTGCTGGGCGAGGCTTTTTTGACTTCCGCAACCACGGCCGACTGCCCCTGTGTAATCTTCTTATGCAACGCCGCGGCAAACCCCCGCGGAGACGATGCCTGCTCCGCGCGTTCGCTGATCGTCCGCAGCGATTCGCGCTCGGCGCGCTCGGTGATTTCCTCAACCTTGCGCTGCAGAATAACGCGCAAAATATCCTGTCGGTCATTCACATCAGGACCCTCTCGCCATCTCTCATACCATAGCCGACACGGCAATCAACTGGCCCAGTTTCGCTTTGGCGGAACCGTCGGCCAGTACTTGCTGCGCACGCTCGACCCCTTTCGCCAGACTGTCGACAAGACCACTGACATATATCGCCGCACCCGCGTTCAGGGCGACAATATCGCGCGGTGCGCCGGGGTGGTTGTCGAGTACCCGGCGGATCATGGCCAGGCTGCCTGCGGCGTCGCCGACTTTCAACTCATCCAGACTGCCGCGAGAAAAACCGAATTGTTCGGGCTCAATCGTGTAGGTTCTGACCTCCCCGTCTTTGAGCTCCGACACGGTGGTTGGCGCCGCAATACTGACTTCATCCAACCCGTCTTCCGCATGTACGACCAGCACATGGCGACTGCCCAGGCGCTTCAATACCTGCGCCAGCGGCTCGACCCACTCCTTACTGAACACGCCCAATACCTGATTCGGCGCACCGGCAGGATTGGTCAACGGGCCCAACACATTGAACACGGTGCGCGCGGCCATCTCTTTGCGCGGACCGACGGCATGCTTCATCGCGCTGTGATGCAGCGGCGCGAACATGAAGCCGACACCGCACTGCAAAATACAGGCGGCCACCTTGTCGGGAGTCAAATCGATTTTCACGCCGGCGGCTTCCAATACATCGGCGCTGCCGGAATTGCTGGTGACGGAGCGGTTGCCGTGCTTGGCGACCTTGGCGCCCGCCGCGGCCGCCACGATCGCGCAGGCCGTGGAAATGTTGAACGTTCCGCGCGCATCACCGCCGGTGCCACAGGTATCCACCAGGTGACTAACCTCGACGCTGACCCGGTCCGACAACCGCCGCATGACTTCCGCCGCCGCCGCGATCTCCTCGACCGTCTCGCCCTTCATACGCAGACCGATCAGAAACCCGCCGATCTGCGCCGGCGTCGCCTGCCCGGTCATGATCAACTGCATCACCGCGTTCATCTCGTCACCGCTCAAATGACGCTTCTCGGTAACCGCCTTAATCGCTTGTTGCATGTTCATTTTTAAACCCCCTCAAAAAAAAACATCTAACCACGGAGGACACGGAGAGCACAGAGTTATAAAGACCTTAGAAGGGACTTATAAAAAAACACCGAAAGTAAGTTATATGAAACGTTCAGAAGCGAGCTTTTACTCACCGAATCATTTTTTACTTTCTCAGTGCCCTCCGTGTTCTCCGTGGTTCAGCTTTTTAAAAAGTTTTTCAGCAAATCGTGGCCGTGTTTGGTCAGGATGGACTCGGGGTGGAACTGTACACCCTCGATCGCCAGTTGCTTGTGGCGCACACCCATGATTTCGTCCAGTTCGCCTTCGGGGGTCTGCGTCCAGGCGGTTACCTCAAGGCAGTCGGGCAGGCTGTCTTTTTCGATCACCAGCGAGTGGTAACGCGTCGCCTCGAAAGGATTGTCAAGGCCTTCGAACACGCCGGTGTTCTTATGATAGATCATCGAGGTTTTGCCGTGCATGATTTCGCGGGCATGCACGATCCTGCCGCCGAACGCCTGGCCGATGCTTTGATGGCCGAGACAAACACCCAACAGCGGCACTTTACCGGCGAACGCCTTGATAACGGGTATTGAAATCCCGGCTTCGTTGGGCGTGCACGGACCCGGCGATATAACGATGTGCCGCGGCTTCAGCGCTTCGATATCCGTCAGTTCCACCCGGTCGTTGCGGAACACCTCAACCTTCTGGCCCAACTCGCCCAGGTACTGTACAAGGTTATAGGTGAAGGAGTCATAGTTGTCGATCATTACCAGCATATCCAATCCTCCCTCTAGCTGTTGTCCGACGCCGAATGACGCAGATCCGCCGAGGCCATGGTGGCCGCGCGAAAAACCGCGCGGCTCTTGTTCAAAGTCTCTTTCCATTCAAGTTCGGGCACGGAATCGTAAACCACGCCGGCACCGGCCTGCATATACAGCACACCGTCCTTGATCACGCCGGTGCGGATGGCAATGGCGGTGTCCATGTTGCCGGACCAGTCGATATACCCCACAGCGCCGCCGTAAACGCTGCGCTTGGCCGGCTCCAGTTCGTCGATGATTTCCAGCGCGCGGATCTTCGGCGCACCCGACAAGGTGCCGGCGGGAAATGTGGCACGCAACACGTCGATCGGTCCCAGACCCGCGCGCAACCTGCCGGTAACGTTCGACACGATATGCATCACATGTGAGTAACGTTCGATGACCATGCTGTCGGTCAAACGTACGCTGCCGATCTCGCTGACACGGCCGACGTCATTGCGCCCCAGGTCGATCAGCATCAGGTGTTCGGCCAGTTCCTTGGGATCGTTGCGCAGTTCCTGCTCCATCGCCAGGTCCTCGGCGGTATCGCGACCCCGGCGGCGCGTGCCGGCAATCGGCCGCACGGTGACTTCCCCGTCTTCCAGGCGCGCCAGAATTTCCGGGGAGGAGCCCGCGACGTGGAAATCCCCGAGGTTGAGGTAATACATGTACGGCGAAGGATTCAACGTTCGCAATGCGCGATAGAGATTCAATGGCGGCGCATCGAACGGCACCGAGCTGCGCTGCGACAACACCACCTGCATGATGTCTCCGTCGATGATATATTCACGCGCCTTTTGCACGGCCGCCTTAAATCCGTCCTCGGTAAACCCGGAAACGAAATCCGATTCCTGAATGGGAACTTGGCGGCTCGAAGCAGCGGTTATCGCCGCCGGAGAGAGCGGTTCGCCAAGTCGCTTTTCAAGTTCATCCAGGCGCGCTTGTGCGGCATCGTAAGCCTCATCCACGCCCGCCGCGTTCGCGGGCTGCGCATGCACGATCAGCAGCAGCTTGCCGAGCAGGTTGTCAAACACGACCAGTTCGTCGGACACCATCAGCAGAATATCGGGAACTCTCAGATCGTCGCGATTCGGACACTCGCCCAACCGAGGTTCGATGTAACGAACGATGTCATGCCCGAAGTAACCGACCAGTCCGCCGCTGAAACGCGGCATGTCCTTCAGGACCGGCACGGTGATGCTTTTGCGAAATTCCTCGATCCATGCCAGCGGGTCGTCACGTTCAAAACCTGTTTCGGATGCACCGTTTCCTTCAATGGAAATGCGCCGTCCGGATACCTTGATTACCTTGCTGCCGGGCAGGCCGATGAACGAGTAACGCCCCCATTTCTCTCCTCCCTGCATGGATTCGAACAAATAGCTGTAAGGCGAGTTGGCGAGCTTCAGGTAGGTGCTGAGCGGGGTATCCAGATCCGCCAGGACTTCCCTGGATAAAGGAATGTGAGTGTAGCCTTGAGAGGCCAGTCGATGGAAAGTGTCTTTGTTCATTGCATAAATTTCCCGAAAATTAAACCGTAATCAGCGTGCGCGGCGGCTTGTGCCCTTTAACGGGGCCATCGCCACGTATGTCCTGCGGTTTTTTTCGAGAAATTCATGCGTCAATCTCAAATAACGTTAATAGGCCGCTTCAGGCAGCCAGACGGAGTATTGTACAAATACCGGCCAGGGAATCAATGACCCAATCGGGTTCGGCGGTACGAATATCCCGGCCATGGTTATAACCGTAGCTGACAGCGGCGACTTTCACCCCGGCCGCCCTGGCGGTTTTTACATCGGTCACCGAATCGCCCACCATCATCGTCTCCCGGGGGCCGGAGCCGGCCTTTTGCATGGCGTGCCATAAAGGCTGGGGATGGGGCTTGCGATGTTCCAGATCGTCGCCGCAGACCAGCAGGTCGAAATAAGGCGACAATCCCAAGTCATCCAACAACGGGCAGGTAAACTGCCGTTTCTTATTGGTCACACAGCACAGCGCCAACCCGGCCGCTTTCAAATTGTTCAGGGTGTCGGCGACGCCCGGATAAATCACCGACCGCTTGCCGTTGTTGGCCGCATAGTGGACCAGTAACCGGTCCATGGCCTGGACATACAGGGATTCGGGAGGCTCCGCCCACATCTCGCCGGTCAAGGCCCGCTTCGCCAGTATTTCCACGCCATTGCCGATATATCCCCGCACCCGCTCGACCCCCAACGGTTCCCGCCCCAGGTCGACCAGCATACTGTCGACGGCAAAAGCGACATCCGGCGCACTATCCACCAACGTGCCGTCCAGGTCCAGGGCGATTAACTTGTAGTTGTTTCGCATCACTTGCAATCTTAAAGCTTGTTCAACTCGGCACGCAGCGAATCTATAGCCTTCTTGTAGTCTTTGGCGCCGAAAATCGCCGATCCTGCAACGAACGTATCCGCGCCCGCCGCCGCAATTTCGACTATGTTATCCGCCTTTACCCCGCCGTCGACTTCGAGGCGAATCGCATAATCGGAGTCGTCGATCATGGCTCTCACCTGGCGGAGTTTAGTCAAAGTGGAAGGAATAAAGTTTTGTCCGCCGAAACCGGGATTGACCGACATGAGCAGGATCATGTCCAGCTTGTCCATCACATGGTCCAGGTAATGCAGCGGCGTGGCAGGGTTGAAAACCAGCCCCGCCTTGCAGCCATGATCCCTGATAAGTTGCAAACTACGATCGATATGATCACTGGCTTCGGGATGAAAAGTAATGTAGGTGGCCCCGGCCCGGGCAAAATCCGGGATAATCCGGTCAACCGGCCTGGTCATCAGGTGCACATCAATTTTTGCGGTAACGCCGTAATTGCGCAGCGCCTCGCAGACCAAAGGCCCCACGGTCAGGTTGGGAACGTAATGATTGTCCATTACGTCAAAGTGGATCATGTCCGCCCCGGCCTTCAGCACCGAGTCAACCTCTTCTCCCAGCCTGGCGAAATCCGCCGACAGGATCGATGGCGCTATCCAGTATTCCGCCATTATGAGCAACCCTTAAACAAAAACTGCGACAAGTA
>DASVCP010000197.1:0-8559 GCA_036381555.1 Gammaproteobacteria bacterium | reverse complement strand
CGCAATTTGCGTGCGCAACCGGTCGATGGCCAGGATGGAGGCTTCATCGGCGCGGTGTTCGGCGGGACGATGCTCGGCGGGACGATGCTCGGCGGCCTGTTCGGTCGCCGGTGTGTCGAACGGCTGGTTGGCGGGCGGGTGGTCGGACTCGCTGGTGAACTTGGGAAAGATTTTCACGCCTTCCAGCACCCGGTCGAGGTTGGACGGCTCGATGACATCCTTGGTAAGCACGTCGATCGCACCCAGCGCTCGCGCCTGCCCGACATACACATCACCGGTTTTCGAGGTATACATGATGATCGGCACCATGGCCGTGTCGGGGTTGGACTTGATAACGCGCAGCGCTTCGAAGCCGTCCATGCCCTCCATCATGTGATCCATGAATACGACCGCCGGCAGTTTATAGGAAAGGTAACTGAGCGCCTCTTCCGCCGAGTTGACACAGGTGACCTCCAGGTCGTAGCGGGCCAGCATTTTACGAAGCTTGATCTGGGCGATTCGTGAGTCGTCTACAATCAGGGCGTGTTTCGTAGACATGGTCGTTTCTCGATACGGTTGCTGCTGCGTGCTCGTTTTTCGATTTTCCAAGTGTCTAGCAATATCACAGTGCGGGCGAACAGCAAAGGTTTTTGTGAAATGCCGACATCGAGTATAGTTATCGCCTCGACGATAGGTTCCAAGTCATACCTGCGAAGCGGCGTCCCCACGGTGCCGCGCCTTTCCCCCGGCAGGAGAGCCATTTTGACAGCTATTGCTGCAATATTACAAAAAAAAATTTGTTCGGCAGCCGGCGTTTGTTTTCCGGAATCCGCCGCAGGCCGGGCGAGGCGTTTTGTCCCGGCTGATATCGGGCGCGTGACTCCGTCCGCCGCGGCCGGGGCGGGAGCCGGGCAGGGCCGTTTATGCCGGTAACATTAAGCCTTTTTCTGCCCGGACTGCTGGGCCCGGTTTCCGGCGAAATACCGCCGGACACGCTGCCCCGGGCGGAGGCGTTTACCGGGCTGCTGGCCGCCGCAACCCGGCGCGGCGTTGCGCGGCAAAATCCGCTCCGGCGTCTGGCGGAGCAGTTCGGCGTTGCCGCCGAACCGCCGCCGGTTGCGGCGTTAAGCTATCTTGCCGATTTCGGCCGCCTGCCGGCGCAACACTGTTTCCGCTGCGACCCTGTGCACCTGCAGGCCGACATGGCCCAGGCGCTGTTGTACGACAGCCGCAGTTTCGATATCCCGGCCCGGGAAGCCGGGCAGCTCATCGACGCCTTCAACCGGCACTTCGCCGAAGACAACCTGAAGCTGGTGTTTCGCGATCCGCGCCGCTGGTATTTGCTGACCGACAATCCGCCACCGCTGCTCGCGCCGCCGTTGGACGAAGTGGTCGGCAGGAACGCCGGCGCGTTTCTGCCGGAGGAGCTGGCGGCCGCCCGCTATTGGAACCGCGTGCTGAACGAAACGCAGATGCTGTTTTTCGGCCACCCGCTCAACCTGGAACGCGAGTCGCGCGGCGAGCCGGCCGTCAACGGCGTTTGGATATACGGCGGCGGGCTCTTGAACGGCGGCGGCCCGGCCGCGTATCAAGCGGTCTACAGCGACGATGCGTTCTGCAGGGGCCTGGCGTTGCATGCCGGCGTACCGGTCCGGCCGTGGGCGGCGGTTTTCGAAACCGGCGGCTGGCGGGAAGAGGGCAGCGTTCTGTTGTTCGACAGCGGCTTGCGCGACGCCCTGCTGACCGGCGACATGGCCGGCTGGTCGTCGCGGCTGGCGGAATGGGAGACGCGCCTGTTTACGCCGTTGCACCAGCAATGGCGCGCAGGCAAACTCGGGCGAGTGATGATTGATCCCGACAACGGTTATCAGTACCAGCTCACGGCCGGCGGCCTCGGCAACCGCTTCCGTGGGCTGTTGCGCGGCGCCTTTCATCGACTGGGAGGCAGGCGAGCCGGGCTGGCCGCCTTTATCGACAAATCGCCGCCGGGAAACGGCTTCCGCCCATGAAAGCCACGTTTACCATCAAGCGCCGCCCGACGATCGCCATGCTGGAGTTTGGTGCCGAAGCGAATTTTCACCCGGTGCTGCAACGGGTATACCGCCAGCGTAAACTCGGCGGCCTGCGCGAAATCGCCCACAGTCTCGAACACCTGCTGGATCACCGGCAACTGTCCGGCATGGCGCGGGCGGTCGGGCTGCTGGCCGACGCGGTCACGCGCGACCGGCGCATCCTGATCGTCGGCGACTTCGACGCCGACGGCGCCACCAGCTCGGCGCTGGCCATGCGCGCGCTGCGGGCCATGGGCGCCCGCCAGGTCAGTTACCTGGTGCCCAACCGTTTCGAATACGGTTACGGGCTGACGCCGGAAATCGTCGCGGTGGCGGCGGAGTACAAGCCGGATATCATCGTTACCGTCGACAACGGCATCGCCAGCCTCGACGGCGTGGCGGCGGCCAGACAGCACAACATCAAGGTCATCATCACCGACCACCACTTGCCCGGCGCGCAGCTGCCGGCGGCGGACGCGATCGTCAACCCCAACCTGCGCGACGACGCCTTTCCCAGCAAGCACCTGGCCGGTGTCGGCGTGATTTTCTACGTGATGCTGGCATTGCGCGGCGAGCTGCGCGAGCGCGGCTGGTTCGCCGGACAGAGCCTGCCGGAACCGAACCTGGCGCAGTACCTGGACCTGGTGGCGCTGGGCACGGTCGCCGACGTCGTGCCGCTGGATCACAACAACCGCATCCTGGTCGACCAGGGCCTGCGCCGCATCCGCGCCGGCCGCTGCGCGCCCGGCATCGCCGCGCTGCTGGCGCAGGGCAAGCGCAACCTGGCGGATTGCATTGCCACCGACCTCGGCTTCGCCGTCGCGCCGCGGCTGAACGCCGCCGGCCGGCTGGAGGACATGTCGCTGGGCATCGAGTGCCTGCTGGCCGACGATCCGGATCGCGCACGGGCGCTGGCGGCACAGCTCGACGAGCTGAACAAGCAACGCCGCGAAATCGAACAGGCCATGCAGGACCAGGCCATCGCCGCGCTGGAAACGCTCAACGCCCGGCTGGAAGGCGCCGGTCTGCCGCCGGGCCTGTGCATCTACGACGAGCGCTGGCACCAGGGCGTGATCGGCATCCTCGCCGCGCGCATCAAGGAGCGCGTCCACCGCCCGGTGATTGCCTTCGCCATGGCCGGCGAGGGCGAGCTGAAAGGCTCGGCCCGCTCGGTGCCGGGTGTCCACATCCGCGACGTGCTCGACGCGGTCGCCACCTCGCATCCCGGCCTGCTCAACAAGTTCGGCGGCCACGCCATGGCCGCGGGTTTGAGCCTGTCGCTCAACAACCTCGACGTGTTCCAGCAGGCCTTCGCCGAACAGGTGATCTCCTGCTTCGAGGGCGTGCCCGGCGAAGCGGTGATCTTCAGCGACGGCGAACTGGCCGCCCATGAACTGACGCTCGATACCGCCGAAGCGCTGCGCAACGCCGGCCCCTGGGGCCAGGGCTTCCCCGAACCGCTGTTCGACGGCGTGTTCCGCCTGCACAACAAACGCATCGTCGGCAGCAACCACCTCAAGCTCGAACTGCAACCGCTGGATGCTGAGACCGTGTTTGACGGCATCGCCTTCAACGAAACCGGCGACGGCCTCAGCGACCGCGTCGAACAGCTACGCATCGCTTACCGGCTCGATGTCAACGAATACCGCGGCAACCGCACCGTTCAGCTCAACATCCAGTACCTGGAGCCGGTTTGAGATTAAAAACTATCCTCGCGCAGAGACGCTGAGACGCAGAGAAGGGCTTAGGGGAAAACAAACAGAAAAGAGGCGGAAATAATAAGCAAACAAAGTAGGGAGGACGCCCACCGTTTATCCAAAATTTTGCTACGTGGGCGGTGTTCACCCTACTGCTAGAATGGCGTGGCAAAAAGAAGAACCTAAAGCTAAATTTGCAGCAAGTACTGGACTGGTTTTATCAGTCTTTGGATTTTCCCCGATTACGTTTATTTCTTGTTTTTCTCTGCGTCCCTGCGTCTCTGCGCGAGACAGGTTTTTTTATGTTGTCCGAATGCGGTATCATTGCGCGCTTTCCCTGAAGACTTGAACAGAGAACGACGGCAAACCCCCATGGTGGAAATCAATCCGATTTACAACAAGATCAAAGACCTCGAAGCGCGCGCCGCCGCGCTGAGGGGGTATCTTTGACTACGATCACAAGCGCGAGCGGCTGGAGGAAGTCAACCGCGAACTCGAAGACCCCGCGGTCTGGAACAACCCCGAGCGCGCCCAGGCGCTAGGCAAGGAGCGCGCGAGCCTGGAGGCGGTGGTCGCCACCCTCGGCGGCCTCGACAAGGGCCTCAAAGACACCCGCGAGCTGGTGGACATCGCCCGCGACGAAAACGACGAGCAGACCCTGACGGCGATGGAAGCCGACCTGGCCGGCTTCGAGTCGGAAGTCGAAACCCTCGAATTCCGCCGCATGTTCGCCGGCGAAATGGACCCCAACAACGCCTTCCTGGATATCCAGTCCGGCTCCGGCGGCACCGAGGCGCAGGACTGGGCCGACATGCTGCTGCGCATGTACCTGCGCTGGGCCGACGACAAGGGCTTCAAAACCGAGATCATCGAATACTCGCCGGGTGAAGTCGCCGGCCTGAAAAGCGCCACCGTCAAGGTCGACGGCGAATACGCCTTCGGCTGGCTGCGCACCGAAACCGGCGTGCACCGCCTGGTGCGCAAATCGCCCTTCGACTCCGGCAACCGCCGGCATACTTCATTTGCCGCGGTATTTGTTTCACCCGAAGTCGACGACGACATCGACATCGAAATCAACCCCGCCGACCTGCGCATCGACGTCTACCGCGCCAGCGGCGCCGGCGGCCAGCACGTCAACCGCACCGAGTCGGCCGTGCGCATCACCCACCTGCCGACCAACACCGTCGCCCAGTGCCAGAGCGACCGCTCGCAGCACAAGAACAAGGACACGGCGATGAAGCAGTTGAAAGCCAAGCTGTACGAACTGGAAATGCAAAAACGCCGCGCCGAAACCCAGGCGCTGGAAGACAGCAAAGCCGACATCGGCTGGGGCAGCCAGATCCGCTCGTACGTGCTGGACCAGTCCCGCATCAAGGACCTGCGCACCGGCGTCGAAACCGGCAACACCCAGGCCGTCCTCGACGGCTCGCTGGACCAGTTTATCGAAGCCAGCCTGAAGGCCGGGCTGTAAAAAACAATTTAACCACGGAGCGCACGGAGATCACTGAGGTTAAAAGATTAAGATCAAGGTCAAAAGCTTTTACCACGGAGACATGACCGCCATGGATGGTGGAAATGCAGAAAATGGAGGGAACAATTTTCTGCCTGAGAAAAAGAGAGAAGGGGGGTGAAAGATCAAGATCAAAAGCTTTTAACCACGGAGCGCACGGAGAACACTGAGGTTAAAAGATTAAGATCAAGGTCAAAAGCTTTTACCATGGACGACCGCCACGGATGGCGGAAGTACAAAAATTGCGGAGCAAATTTCTGTGGACACGGAGAAAAAGCGAGACACGAGGATTTAAAAGATTAAGATCAAAAGCTTTTAACCACGGACGACCGCCACGGATGGCGGAAGTGCAGAAATTGCAGGAGCAAATTTCTGCGTGCACGGAGGGATTGCTGGTAAAGTTTGTTTTAGTGATTATCTCTAGCTTGTTATAGAAAAATCAAAAGACGAGCGCACGGAGAAAAGATTGTTGGGCTGAAGTTTTAATTGGACCAGGGAGGTTAGTTATGGAACTGGTGGATTGTGGGGAAGCGGTTGCCGGGCAGGTGATTGCGGCGGCGATAACCGTTCACAGGATTTTAGGACCCGGACTGCTGGAGTCGGCGTACGAGAAAGCGCTGGTGTTCGAGCTGCAGGAGCGGGGACTCAAGGTGGATTATCAGGTCGATGTGCCGTTGATTTACAAGGCCAACGATCTGGGCACGGGATTTAAGGCCGACATTATTGTAGAAGACAGTTTACTGCTTGAATTGAAGGCCGTTGATAAGTTAACCGATATTCATATAGCACAGGTAATAACATACCTGAAACTGTTGAAAATCAAACGAGGATTTTTACTGAATTTCAACCAAAAACTGATGAAAAACGGCATCAAGCGAATATCGATATGATGCTATGAACTTCGGTTTTTATTCTCCGTGAGCGGGTTTTGATAAGTTTTTAGTTTTTTTGAATTTAATCTTTTAACCTCTGTGAGCTCCGTGCCCTACGTGGTTAAATTGTTTTTGGTTTTTTTGAATTTGATCTTTTAACCTTAGTGAACTCCGTGTTCTCCGTGGTTAAATTGTGTTTTTAGTTTTTTGAATTTAGTCTTTTAACCTCTGTGAGCTCCGTGTCCTCCGTGGTTAAATTGTTTTTAAATTAAGGTCTCTCAACCGCCATGACTGAACAGCAAGACGAAAACAAACTCATCGCCGAGCGGCGCCGCAAGCTCACCGAGCTGCGCCAACAGGGCAACGCCTTCCCCAACGACTTCCGCCGCGACGCGCTCGCCGCCGAGTTACAGGCCAAGTACGGCGAACAGGACAACGAAACGTTGGAACCCATGAATATCCGTGTCGCCGTCGCCGGCCGCATCATGGCCAAGCGCGTAATGGGCAAGGCCAGCTTCGTGCAGATCCAGGACATGTCCGGCCGTATCCAGTTGTACCTGCAACGCGACAGCCTGCCCGAGGGCGTCTACACCGCGTTCAAGACCTGGGACCTGGGCGACATCGTCGGCGCTGAAGGCACGGTCTTCAAGACCAAGACCGGCGAGTTGAGCGTCAAGGCCGATACAGTGCGGCTGCTGACCAAGTCGCTGCGGCCGCTGCCGGAAAAATTCCACGGCCTCACCGACATGGAACAGCGCTACCGCCAGCGCTACGTCGACCTGATCATGAACCGCGACGTGCGCGAGACGTTCCGCGTCCGCGCCGCGATCGTCGCCTACATCCGCAACTTCTTCATCGAGCGCGGCTACCTCGAAGTCGAAACGCCGATGATGCAGGCCATCCCCGGCGGCGCCACCGCGCGGCCGTTCGAGACGCACCACAATGCGCTCGACATGCCGCTGTTCCTGCGCATCGCGCCCGAGCTGTACCTGAAGCGCCTGGTGGTCGGCGGTTTCGAAAAGGTCTTCGAGATCAACCGCAACTTCCGCAACGAGGGCGTCTCCACCCAGCACAACCCGGAATTCACAATGCTGGAGTTCTACCAGGCCTACGCCGACTACCGCGACCTGATGGATCTGACCGAGGTGCTGATGCGCGGCATCGCGCAGGACGTGATCGGCTCGACGGTGATCCAGTACGGCGACGACGAGTACGACTTCGGCAAGCCGTTCGCCCGCATGACGGTGAAAGAAGCGATCCTCCACTTCAACCCGGACATCCAGGCCGGGGAACTTAACGACCTCGAGAAAGCCCGCATGCTGGCCTCCAACCTCGACATCCCGCTGAAAGACAGTTACGGCCTGGGCAAGATCCAGATCGAGATCTTCGAAAAAACCGCCGAATGGCGCCTGAAGGACCCGACCTTTATCACCGCTTACCCGACCGAAGTCTCGCCGCTGGCAAGACGCAACGACGACGATCCGACGGTCACCGACCGCTTCGAATTCTTCGTCGGCGGCCGCGAACTGGCCAACGGTTTCTCGGAGTTGAACGACGCCGAAGACCAGGCCGAGCGCTTCAAACAGCAGGTTGAAGAAAAAGAGGCCGGCGACCATGAAGCCATGCACTACGACGCCGATTACATCCGCGCCCTCGAACACGGCCTGCCGCCGACGGCGGGGGAGGGGATCGGGATTGATCGGTTGGTGATGTTGTTTACGAATTCACCGTCGATTAGGGATGTGTTGTTGTTTCCGGCGATGCGGCCGGAGTGATTTTTTTATATAAAAGCAAAGTCAAGATCAAAAGCTTTTACCACGGAGCACACGGAGATCACGGGGTTAAAAGATAAAACAAAGATTAAAGGCAAAGGACTACCACGGAGGGAATGACCGCCCGCAGGAGCTACGAGTCGCATTGCAGGCAAGTGCCGAAATTGTAGGAGCGAATTTCGGTGATTTAAAAGCATTAACACGGGAACGTGGAGGATAGGGACTTTGTGGAGAAGCAATCAATGGCTATGAATGATAAACGAATCTGGGCTGCCGGGGTATTTGGGTCGCTCATACTTTTGGGAGCCATTATTGCGTATATTCTCACATTTGGTACGCAGATAGCCGATTCCCACGAAAGATGGGCTCAATTTGGTGATTACTTCGGCGGCATTTTGAACCCTATTTTCGCGTTTCTTGCTTTTCTGTTGCTGCTCTGGACAATTAAATTACAAATAAGCGAATTTCACTCTGCATCTGAGTTTCTTTCAGAGCAAGTGAAGGCGGCGAACGAACAACTTTCCTTGTTGAAGGAAGCTAGAATAAGAGAGGATTTGTTATATGTAATGAAAGACATTGACCGTCGCCTTGATGAATCACTGAAGGCTTTTATATCACCCCCTTCCAGTAACGGACAACTTACTGTTAGCCACATGGTTTCTGAGAGCCATAGAATAA
>DASVCP010000196.1:0-2955 GCA_036381555.1 Gammaproteobacteria bacterium | reverse complement strand
GTTTCTTCCTATTACGGTTACCGTAACAATCCTTTTGACGGCGGGCGCGAGTTTCACAAGGGTATCGATATCGCCGGAAAGGAAGGCACCGAGATCATCGCGGTGGCCGGCGGCGTTGTCACCTGGTCCGATCGCCGTTGGGGTTACGGGAATCTTGTCGAAGTCAATCATGGCAACGGATACGTGACCCGCTATGCGCATTGTTCGAAATTGCTGGTCAAGGAAGGCGAGGCGGTGAAGAAAGGTCAGGTCATCGCGCTGATGGGGTCGACCGGCCGCTCAACGGGCCCTCACGTGCATTTTGAAGTCTTACAGGAAGGGAAACAGGTTAATCCGCTCGATTTTATCTACGCCGGCCGGTAATCTCTCCCGGCTCTTCTCTCTTAGTCCCCCCCTTTTTTCGTCAATCTTGCCTATAATACGCCCCTTTGCGGGCGCTTTGCCTTGCCCGTCGTTCGAATTTCCACTAACCACAACAGTTTTTAAATGTTAAGCACGATATTCAGAAAAGTTTTCGGGTCCCGCAACGATCGCACGATTAAACGGCTGCGCAAAATCGTTGCGCAAATCAATGCGCTGGAAAAGGAAATCGCCTCCCTGTCCGATGAAGCGTTGGCCGCGAAAACGGTGGAGTTCAGGCAACGGTTGAGCGACGGTGCGACGCCGGATTCGTTGCTTCCCGAAGCGTTTGCCGTGGTACGCGAGGCAGGCAGCCGTGTCTTGAACATGCGACACTTTGATGTGCAGTTGATCGGCGGCATGGTGCTTAACGACGGCAAGATCGCCGAAATGCGCACCGGCGAGGGTAAGACACTGGTGGCGACTCTGGCGGCTTACCTGAATGCATTGCCCGGTAAGGGCGTTCACGTGGTAACCGTGAACGATTATCTGGCCAAGCGCGACGCCGAGTGGATGGGACAGATATACCGCTTCCTCGGGCTTAGCGTCGGCGTGGTCATTCCCGGGATGTCCCACGACGAAAAGCAGGCCGCGTACGCGGCCGATATCACTTACGGCACCAATAATGAATTCGGTTTCGATTACCTGCGCGACAACATGGCGTTCAGCGTCGAGCATAAGATGCAACGCGCCCTGAATTTCGCGATCGTCGACGAAGTTGACTCGATTTTGATCGACGAGGCCCGCACCCCGCTGATTATCTCCGGGCCGACCAACGACAACTCCGAACTCTATAAAAAAATCAATGCGGTTATTCCAAGACTGAAAAAGCAGGAAACCGAGGACGGCCCCGGGGACTTCACGCTCGATGAGAAAGTCAGGCAGGCGTACTTGACCGAAGAGGGGCACGACCATGTCGAGTCTCTGCTGGTCAAGCACGGTATTCTTAAGGAAGGCGAGAGTCTTTACGATTCGGCCAATATCGTGCTGGTGCATCACATCGACGCCGCCCTGCGCGCCCATTTCCTGTATACCAGGGACGTGCACTACGTGGTCGAAAACGACGAGGTGGTGATCGTCGACGAGTTTACCGGCCGGAAAATGCCCGGCCGTCGCTGGTCCGAAGGCCTGCATCAGGCGATCGAGGCCAAAGAGGGCGTGCTGATTCAAAATGAAAATCAGACACTGGCGTCCATAACTTTTCAGAATTACTTTCGTCTCTATCAGAAATTGTCCGGTATGACCGGCACGGCGGATACCGAGGCTTACGAGTTCCAGCAGATTTACGGGTTGGAAGTGGTGGTGATTCCGACACACAAGCCCATGCAGCGGCAGGACGAGGTTGACCAGGTTTATCTGACCCAGCCGGAGAAGTTTGAGGCCATCATCGAGGATATCGAAGACTGCCGAAAACGACAGCAGCCGGTACTGGTGGGCACGGCATCGATCGAGGCCTCGGAGCATTTGTCCGGCATGCTGAAAAAGAAGGGTGTTTCACACGAGGTATTAAACGCCAAACAGCACCAGCGGGAAGCCGCGATTATCGCCCAGGCCGGCCGGCCGGGTGCCGTGACCATCGCCACCAACATGGCCGGCCGCGGTACCGACATCGTTCTGGGGGGCAACCTGAACACCGAACTCGCCGAGCTGGGCGATGACACCGGCGAGGCGCAGATCGAAGCGGTGAAACAAGCCTGGCAGCAACGCCACGACGAAGTGATCGCCGCCGGAGGGTTGCGCATCATCGGCACGGAACGGCACGAATCGCGCCGTATCGACAACCAGTTGCGCGGCCGTTCCGGCCGGCAGGGCGATCCCGGTTCTTCGCGTTTTTATCTCTCGCTGCAGGACAACCTGATGCGTATTTTCGCCAGCGAACGGGTGTCCTCCATTATGCAGAAACTGGGCATGGAACAGGGAGAGGCGATCGCGCATCCCTGGGTCTCCAGGGCGATCGAAAACGCCCAGCGCAAAGTGGAAGCGCACAACTTCGATATGCGCAAGAATGTGCTGGAGTATGACGATGTCGCCAACGACCAGCGCAAGGTGATCTACAGCCAGCGCAACGAACTCATGGAAAGCGAGGACATTTCGGAGACTATTTCCATAATTCGCGAGGATGTCATCGAAGCGACCATCAGCGAGCATATAGCCCCGGGCAGTATGCCCGAACAATGGAACGTCAAGGCGCTGGAAGACGCGATCGAGCACGGTTTCGGGGAACGCCTGCCGATCAAGGAGTGGCTGGACAGCGATTCCGCACTACATGAAGAGCCTCTGCGTGAACGCATCCATACAATACTGAACGACGCCTACCAGGCCAAGGAGAACCTGATTGGCTCCCCGCAAATGCGGCGGCTGGAAAAGCTGGTGATGTTACAGGTGCTTGACAATCACTGGAAGGAGCATCTGGCGGCGATGGATTACCTGCGGCAAAGTATCGGCTTGCGTGGTTATGCCCAGAAAAACCCCAAGCAGGAGTACAAGCGGGAGGCGTTTGAAATGTTCTCCAGGCTGCTGGACGGTATCAAAACCGAGGTGGTGAGGATCCTGTCG
>DASVCP010000195.1:0-4483 GCA_036381555.1 Gammaproteobacteria bacterium | reverse complement strand
AGTACGAAATATTTCATGGCGGCTTCCGTGGCCTGCGGCGAATCCCGGTTGAACGCGACCATCGCATAAAGCGACAACGACCACAGTTCCAACGCCAGGTACAGCACCAGCAGATGGTTGGCCGACACCATGATCATCATGCCCAGCATCGAAAACAGTCCCAGCACGTAGTATTCGCCTTTGTGTATCCCGGACTGCTGTAAATAATCGCGCGAATAGAAGAAAACCCCGGCAACGATGATATAAATCGAAGCCTTCAGCACCATCGACATGCTGTCGAACACGAAGGCGCCATCGAAGGCGAATGCCGGCAAAGTCTGGGGAATGTTGATCGTCAGCACCAGTGCGCCAAGCAACGTCAACTGCGTCAGCCAGAAGCTGATTACCCGGCGGCTTTCACTCAGGTACAGGTCGACCACCAGGATGACGCACGTCATCGTCAGCACCCACAGTTCCGGAGCCAACACGCTTAATTCACTAACGGAATCAATCATAGGTTACCTTTACAACTTGCTGATCAGCATATGCCGGACAAGGTTTTCAATGCTCGGCTGCATGACTTCGAACAGCGGCTGCGGCCAGACACCCAGCAAAATAACCGCGACCGCCAGCACCAGCAAAATACCGAACTCGCGACGATTGAGATCCTGCAGCGCGGCGACCTTGTCGTTGGCCACGTCGCCGAAAATCACGCGTTTCACCAGCCACAGCGTATAAGCGGCGCCGAGTATCAGGGTAATGGCGGCCAGAAACGCGATCCAGAAATCGGCGCGAAAGCTCGCCAGGATCACCAGGAACTCGCCGATAAATCCCGAGGTGCCGGGGAGACCGGCGTTGGCCATCGCGAACAACACCGCGAACGCGCCGAACACCGGCATAGTGTTGACCACGCCGCCGTAATCGTTGATCTGGCGTGAATGCACACGGTCGTACAGCACACCCACACACAGGAACATCGCGCCGGATATAAAGCCGTGTGACACCATCTGCGCCATCGCGCCCTGCAAGCCCAGCATTGCCGTCTGCATTTGCTGTTCCGCATTTTCCGCGCCGCCCGTGACCGCCGCGAACACGATAAACGCCCCCAGCGTCACGAAACCCATGTGCGCGATCGACGAATAGGCGATCAGCTTTTTCATGTCCTGCTGCGCCAGTGCCACGAAGCCGATATAGATGACGGCGATCAGCGACACGGCGATCAACAGCATGACCAGCTGCGCGCTGGCGTCCGGTGTAATCGGCAGCGCGAACCGCAAGAAACCGTAACCGCCGATCTTCAGCGTGATCGCCGCCAGAATCACCGAGCCGCCGGTCGGCGCTTCCACGTGCGCATCCGGCAACCAGGTGTGTACCGGCCACATCGGCACCTTGACACCGAAGGCGAACAGGAATGCCAGGAAGATCAACAACTGCTCCGTGCTCGACAGTTGCAGCTGATGGAAATCCAGAATCGCGAAACTGCCGCCGTTCATGCCACCTGTTTGTGCGTAAAGATAAATCAGGGCAATCAGCATCAACACCGAGCCGAGGAAGGTGTACAGGAAAAACTTCAGGGTAGCGTAGACGCGGTTCGGCCCGCCCCAGATCCCGATAATCAGAAACATGGGGATCAGCATGGCTTCGAAGAACACATAAAACAGTACCGCATCCAGCGCCACGAACACGCCGATCATCAGGCCTTCCATCACCAGGAACGCGGCCATGTACTGCGCGACGTGCCGCTTGATAACCTCCCAGCCGGCAATCACTACCAGTACGGTCATCAGCGCGGTCAGAATAATCAGCGGCAGGGCGATGCCGTCGATGCCCAGGTGGTAATTGATGCTGAGTGTTTCGATCCAGGGATGGAATTCGACAAACTGCATCGCGGCAGTGGTGTTGTCGAAACCGGTCCACAACGGTATGCACAAAGCCAGGGTCGCCAGCGAAAACACCAGCGCGGCGAACTTGGCCAATTCCCGCCGTTGTTCGCCCAACAACAAAATGACAATACCGCCGGCAACCGGCAGCCAGGTCAACAGACTTAACAACGGCCATCCGCTATTCATCGCCACACCGTCCATCCGAGCAACACCAACAAACCGACGATCATCGCGAACGCGTAGTGATACAGGTAACCGGTTTGCACCAGACGCAACGCCCGCGAACACATGCCGACCATCCGCGCCGCGCCGTTAACGATCAGGCCGTCGATCAGCAACACATCGCCCGTCCGCCACAACCGGTTGGCCAACGCCCGCCCGCCGCCGGCGAATACGCGTTGGTAAAGTTCGTCGAAGCCGTATTTTTTATCAAGTATCCGGTAAGGCAGTGACAAAGCTGCCTTCAACCTGTCGGCCAGTTCCGGTTGTTTCAGATAAATAAACCACGCGGCGGCCACGCCCGTGGCGGCCACGTACAACACCGGCCCGGTAAAACCGTGCAATATGAAACTCAGGGCACCGTGAAAATGCTCGCGCGGTTCCGCCAGCACGTCGTGCTGCGGCAATACCTGGATCGCATTGCCGAAATAATTCCCGAACAGCAGGGCATCGATCGTCAACCCGCCGATTATCACCGAGGGAATCGCCAGCAGGATCAACGGCACGGTCACCACCCTCGGCGATTCATGCAGGTGTTCGCGGGTGTGATGGTCAAACCTTTCCTTGCCGTGGAAGGTCAGGAACAGCATGCGGAACGTGTAAAAGGCGGTAATCGCCACGCCGGCCAGTACGCAGAAATAGGCAAAGCCGGCGCCGGGAATGTCCGCGTGATGCACTGCCTCGATGATCATATCCTTGGAATAAAAGCCCGAGAACCCGGGAAAGCCGATCAGCGCCAGCGCCCCGATCAGGCAGGTCCAGTAGGTCGCCGGCATGTACTTGCGCAGCCCGCCCATTTTGCGCATGTCCTGTTCGTGATGCATGGCGATGATCACCGAACCGGCCGCCAGGAACAGCAGCGCCTTGAAGAATGCGTGCGTCATCAAATGAAAAATCGCCGCCGAATACGCCGAGACGCCCAGCGCCACGGTCATGTAACCCAACTGCGACAGTGTCGAGTACGCCACCACCCGCTTGATGTCGTTCTGCACGATGCCCACCAGCCCCATCAGCAACGCGGTCAAAGCGCCGACAATCAGCACGAAACTTAGCGCGGCTTCCGAATATTCGAACAGCGGCGACATGCGCGCAACCATAAAGATCCCCGCCGTCACCATGGTGGCCGCGTGGATCAATGCGGAAATCGGCGTGGGGCCCTCCATCGAGTCCGGCAGCCAGACATGCAACGGAATTTGCGCGGATTTACCCATGGCGCCGATGAACAGCAAAATGCAGATGACCGAGACCACGCTCCATTCCGCGCCGCCGATAATACTGATCTGTTGCGTGGATATCGCGTCCACCTGCCCGAACACGCTCTGGTAATCCAGACTGCCTGCATAAAATGCAACAGCGGCAATCCCCAGCAGAAAACCGAAATCGCCGACCCGGTTCACCAGGAAGGCTTTCAGGTTGGCGAATATCGCCGTCGGCCGCTTGAACCAGAAACCGATCAGCAGGTAGGACACCAGGCCCACGGCTTCCCAGCCGAAGAACAGCTGCAGGAAATTGTTCGACATCACCAGCATCAGCATGGCGAAGGTGAACAGCGAAATGTAACTGAAGAACCGGTTGTAACCGGGATCGTCGTGCATGTAACCGATAGTGTAGATGTGCACCAGCAACGACACGGACGTCACCACCACCATCATCAACGCCGTCAGGCCGTCGATCAGGAAACCGACCTCCATGGTCAGGTTGCCGATCACCGCCCAGGTATAAACGGTATCGTTGTATACCGGCGCGTTATTGGCCACGACGCCGTGCAACACTACCAGCGACAGCAGGAACGCGATCGCCACGCCCGCGATGGCCACGGAGTGCGCCACCGCCCGCGGAATCACGCGGCAAAACAGGCCGACGAAAGCCGCACCCAGCAACGGAGCCAGAACTATGCCTAAATAAACGTTTTCCATTTTTAATTGGTTTTAAAAATTAAAATCTGCCACGGAATCCACGGAAAGACACGGAAAGACACGGAATTCCAAAAAAATGTTTCACCACAGAGAACACAGAGTTAAAAGATTTTATGTTTTAAATCTTGAGATTCTGCAAATTCCCGAAAATTTATCAATGATATCAGTAAGTCTGGGTTTTCCTTAATTTCTCGGTGAACTCTGTGTCCTCTGTGGTTAAATGCTTTTGAATTTTTCCGTGTTTTCCGTGGATTCCGTGGCTATTAGTCTTTTAACCTTTCATGGTGTCCAGGTCGGCCACATTGATGGTATGCCGGTTTCGGAACAACACCACGATGATGGCCAGGCCGATGGCCGCCTCGGCGGCCGCGACGGTTAAAATAAAAAACACGAACACCTGTCCCGCGGTATCCTGCAGGTAATGCGAGAAGGCGACGAAATTCATGTTCACCGCCAGCAGCATCAACTCGATCGACATCAGCAGCA
>DASVCP010000194.1:0-7004 GCA_036381555.1 Gammaproteobacteria bacterium | reverse complement strand
CGAACCCTCTCGCACCTCGATGCCGATTTTTTTTAAGAAGTCAATGATCCGATCGACATGTTCATCTTCAGACACTTCAGTGGAACCATGCGACATGGGGATTCCTTGCTTTTGCTTTGGTGAGGATATTCATGAATTCTTCATCTCCATAAGTCACAAATCAAGACCCGCCACCTTTTCTTTATTTTCCAAGCAGGCTCTCGGCAGCATTTTGTCTCCCGGATCACAATTTCTCCCCAAAATGCAATGTATCCGAACGAATTGTGACGCCGACCTGCTATTATTGGCCACCCCCCACAAGAGGGGGCTTGTTGTTGAATGAATGTCAGGACATTAAGCGGCAACAAGGGAAGTTGATATGGCAAACCCCGGTCCTTGATTGGAGGTGAAGCCGGATTATTCTTTTATTTACTGGAGGGGATTTACATGAAAGCGTTTTTAAAGCTTGGAATACTTCTGGCCGGCCTGTCTCTGGCCGGTCAGGCATTCGCCACATACAGCTGCACCGTGTCTCCGACGAGCGTCTGGGGCGGCGGCTATCAACTTGACGTAACGGTCACCAACGACGGCCCGGGGTCCATCAGCGGCTGGACGGTGACCCTGGATTTCGGCGAGCCGACCAACGTAACCGGCAGCTGGAACGTTGAACTTTCGGGAGGTTCGACCTCGACGCCTTCGTTCAGTAACTGCTGCGGCTGGAACGGCAACCTGGCGCAGGGTCAGAGCGCCACGTTCGGTTTCCAGGGCACGCATGACGGCAGCTTCAACCTGCCGACCTGCAGCGGCAATGATGATTCGTCGAGCAGTTCAAGTTCGAGCAGCAGCTCATCGTCCAGCAGTTCAAGCAGTTCGTCGTCCAGCAGCAGTTCTTCGAGTTCAAGCAGCTCTTCATCATCAAGCAGTAGCAGTTCAAGCAGTTCCTCCTCAAGTTCCAGCTCGTCTTCGAGCAGCAGTTCGAGTTCCTCGTCGGGAGGCAGTTTCTTCAGTGCCGACTTTGAACAGGACGCCGTCAACGAGCAGCCGGCCGGCTGGGACAACTTCATCGGCTGGGTCTACAACAACAGCAACAATAACATCAGTCAACCTTTGTTCGCGCTGGTCGATGACTCGCGCGCTTTCACCGGCACCCAATCCGTGCATTTCAAAGGTGGCGCAGCGCCGGCACAGATTGTGCGCGAACTGCCTCCCGGAACAGATACCGTCTACCTGCGCGCCATGGTGTACATGAGCAAGAAACTCGGCAACGAGGCGGGCGACAACCACGAGCACATTATGGGCATCAAAGCGACGCCCGACGCCAACGATGAAATCCGGTTCGGTCAGATCAAAGGTCATCTCGGCACCAACGAGGTTCCCAGCGACGATATCTCGCCGCCCATGAGCCAATGGTTCAGCGGCCCCGAGATCACCGCCGATGAATGGCACTGCGTCGAAGTCGGGATGCTGGGCGGCGATCGTCCGTATCACGAATTGCAGGCATGGGTTGACGGACAACTGGTTCATACCATCGACTCGATCGACGACTGGAACAACGGCGGCGTAGGCGGCAACACGCAATGGTTGAACGGCAAGTTCAATTACGTCATGTTCGGCTGGCACAGTTTCAGCAACAACGACGCCGATGTCTGGATGGACGACATCGTCGTCGCGGACACGCCCATCGGCTGCGACGGCGGTACGTCATCCAGCAGCTCGTCATCAAGCTCCAGCTCTTCGTCAAGCAGTTCTTCAAGCTCGTCAAGTTCATCGTCCAGCTCCAGCAGCAGCTCTTCAAGTTCCAGCTCATCCTCGAGCAGCAGCTCAAGCTCGTCGAGTTCAAGCAGTTCCTCTTCGAGCGGCGGTAGCAATGTATTGCAAGTGGAACTGGAAAATCTCTCGGGCCAGAGCAGTTTTTCGCCCTTCGTGGTTCAAAGCGATTCCGGCGCATCCGGCGGACAATATATCGTATGGCCGAATATCGGCGGCACGCAGATATTAAGCGCGCCTTCCGATACTGCCACGGGCCGGGTTGAGATAGCCTTTTCATTGTCACAACCGGCGAATGTGCAGTTCCAGATCCAGGTCAATATGCCGACTGGTGATGACGATTCGTTCTATTACAAGCTGGATTCCGGTTCCTGGAGCACGCAGAACAATTCCGCTACCAGCGGTTGGGGATCGTTGACACCGGCAACGTTCACTAACCTGGCAGCCGGTGCGCACACTTTGAGGATAGAGAGACGCGAGGATGGTGCTGCGCTGGATACAGTCACGTTAACGGCCTCCGCCGGAACGATCGATGACGGCTCGAATTCATCAAGCAGCAGTTCGAGTTCAAGCAGTTCGTCTTCGAGCAGCAGCTCCAGCTCTTCGAGCAGTTCTTCCAGTTCGAGCTCCAGCAGCGGCGGCTCATGCGACCTGCCCTATTCGAATGCAGGCGTGGCGATATCGCAGCAAACCGTCACCTGGAGCACGGGCGTGATAGACATATCCTGCGCATCGAGCGTGGACATATCCATGCTGGCGCAAGGCGTTGGCCCCATGGAATCGGCCGACTACCTGAATATTTACTATAGGTTGGACGGTGGCTCCCAGGTCCCGATATCCAATAATACAAACGCTTTTGCCCAAAAAACGGTTTCCGCCGACAACCTGAGCGGCAACACGTTGGAAATCATCGTGGAAGGCGCAACAAGTGTCTCGGACGAAACCTATACGGTCTCCGGCATCAGCGTGACCGGCAGCGGCACCTCCAGTTCGTCATCCAGCTCCAGCAGCTCATCGTCGAGTTCAAGCAGCAGCTCTTCAAGCTCCAGCTCCGGCAGCGCCTGCGGAACGCCTCCATCGGGATTCCTGACCGCCACGGCGATTCAGTCAACCGTTTCCAGCCGCAATGGATTGTACGAAGGCCCGGTGTGGATCAACGGTGCGTTGTACTTCTCCGATTTCACCTTCGACACCGGCTTCCCGTCGCGTATTCAAAGGCTGACCACCTCGGAAGTAATGACCACCCAGATCCCCGACAGCGGCAGCAACGGCCTGGCGGTCGATGCGCAAGGAAACATTGTTGCGGCGACTCACAAGTACAGCGGCATTTCCCGCTACGAACTGACCACGGGCAATCGCACGGAGGTGGCGTCGACCTATAACGGCAACGTCTTCAATTCGCCGAACGATCTGGTGATCGCCAACGACGGTACTCTTTACTTCACCGACCCCACTTACCAGCAATCCCCGGGAGCGGGCGGTCAGCCGGTCACGGGCGTGTACCGTGTGGATGTCAATGGTGATGTGAGCATGGTCGACGGCTCGCTGAACAACCCGAACGGTATTACGTTGTCGCCTGCAAACGATGTGCTGTATGTCAACAGCAGTTCCGGCACGCTGCGGTCCTACCCCATCGTCAACGGTCAGGTGTTCTCAGGCACCGACCTGGTTCAGGGACTGACGGTTCCCGACGGTATGGCCGTAGACTGTCACGGTAATATTTATGTTGCCGAACACAACGCGCAACGCTTGAGGGTTTTCAGTCCCAACGGCAGCCAGCTTGCGACCATCAACGTCGACGCCAACGTTACCAATGCGGCGTTTGGCGGTGATGAGGGTAAAACCCTGTATATCACCGGCGCCGGCAAGGTTTGGAAACTTGACCTTGACGTAACCGGATCGCCGTACTAGCGGGCTTGAAGCTTCCATCCTGGGGCCGCAAATGCGGCCTCAGGATGTGAGGCTTTTTCGAAAACCTCCGACCATCTTTCACCTTTTCTTGCAAATTAGTTCGCTTTGCTTACTATTAATATCAATCTGATATCGGGGGCTAAAAGAGAAGCAGGAAATGAAAAAAAGCAACGGCTCTGATTTGCGTAGAATAACCGGATACACGATATATAACTCCGAACAGCACAGGAGAATCAAGCGCAACGATTTGCCTCATTTATACCCCGACCTGCCGAGAAAAAAATATGACATCATATACGCCGATCCTCCCTGGGACTATGGAGGAAAACTGCAGTTCGATAAAAGCAGCAAAGGCGCCGATCTGCTTGATATAAACAAAAAAATATTCATCAGCTCTGCCAATTTCAAATACCCAACTTTAAAGATTACCGAGCTGAAAAGAATTCCCATACATAAAATAGCAAAAGATGACTGTTTGCTCTTCATGTGGGTGACCAACCCGCATCTGGCACAAGGGATAGAGCTTGGCCGGGCCTGGGGGTTCGAATACAAGACCGTGGCATTTGTCTGGGACAAGATGGTCCATAATCCCGGCAAGTACACTTTGTCATATTGCGAATTATGTTTGGTTTTCAAGCGGGGACGAATTCCAAGCCCGAGAGGCGCAAGAAATATTAAACAGCTCGTTCGCAGCCCCCGCAGAGCGCATAGCGAAAAACCTTTGGAGGTTCAAAGGGGCATTGAGGCAATGTTCCCAAAACAAAGGAAAATAGAATTATTTGCACGCCGAAAGCCGGAAGGATGGGATATTTGGGGACTCGACGTCAGGGAAGAATACGCTTGACTCGACAGCCAGGTAAGGAATTTTTCGGATTGTTGCGCAAATTAATATTCATTAAAGATTCTCTGCCCTGTTCTCACTGGAACTTCCAGCCAATCCGGAGCTCTGAAACGGCATGGTCGAACTGCGAAGAAGGTCCTTCATCGGTTACGGCATTGCCGGTATAACAGCGATGCTTTCTCCTTTTGCACGTGCCACGGAGCTGTTCCATCCGACCCCGGCCGAGACAGAAGGGCCTTTCTATCCGGTACGGGCGCAAAAGGACAGGGACTTCGATCTGACACGGGTCGAGGGCCAAACCGGCTCGGCACAGGGCACCGTTATTTTTGTGGAGGGACGCGTGCTCGATACGTCGGGCAATCCGGTATCGGACGCCACGGTCGATCTGTGGCAGGCCAACGCCGTGGGGCGTTACCGTCACCCCGACGAATCCAGCCGGAATCCGCTCGATCCGAACTTTCAGGGCTGGGCCATCGTGCCGAGCGGCCGGGACGGCGGCTTTCGTTTTAAAACGGTGTTTCCCGGCGCCTATTCGGCCGGCCGGGGCTGGGCCCGCCCGCCGCACATCCATTTCAAGATCACCAAACCCGGTTTCAGGCAGCTGACCACGCAGATGTATTTTCCCGGCCATCCTTTGAATGAAAAAGACCACCTGTTGCGCAGAAAGTCCGAAGCCGAACGCAAATTGATGATTGCGTCGTTAGCCGGCAGCGACCCGCCCATGTACCGCTGGCAGGTTGTACTATGGCAAGTTTAATGCCGGCGGGAAACAGAGAAAAACATTTCCCTGTTTCCCATAACCATGGCATCGACCGATGCTTTTCCCACTTAAAACATCGCTCCGACCGGCTTAAACAGTCTTAACGGATTTTTTGCGCTTTTTCTTCTTAGCCGGCTTGTTGAGAGCCTTGTCAGCTTTTTCGATACCCTTCGAATACAGTGCGGCCTTCTTAAAGCTGCTCTTCAACACGGAGAGTTCGCCAGCTGCCGCTTCTTTTGCGGAGGTGGTTTTTTCCAGGTCCTTGCGAACCGAAACCAGTTCCCGCTCTACATCTCGCAACAGCTTGCGCAATTCGGCATTAGGTGCCTTTTTCAGCTTCGACGAGGTGACTTTCTTGCGTTTCAGCAGTGTTGCCCGTTTTTTTCGTAAGCGGGAACTCTGCGTATTCAGCGTCTTAACTTCCTTGCTGCGCGCATCGATCGCAGTGGAACCGCTCGCGAGAGCCTGCTGCATGTTTTCGACCGCCGCATCCACCAGTTTTTCCAGCGCGCCGCCTTTTATTGGAGCTTTCTTCTTTGCTTTTTTCTTTAACGCCACTTGTTCCTCCTCGAATTCAAAATTTAGACAAACACGCCATTAAAACAGGTTATGGACGGCTAATCAAAGAGTTATATCGAAATCATCCGCGAACCCCACAATGAAAGAAGTCTTCGCGGCGCATGTCCGAGCTCAAGTTATTGAAAAAAGTGAAGAAAGCCGCCGGGTGGCATTGATCATCCCTGAATCGGCAAAGGAACGGCGATTTCGGCCTCACATCCGGTACGAACATGATCATCGCCGTTCCCATGCTGCGATAAGGTTGCGCCTTATGAAGCCGGTGCCGTTTCTATACCACTGGTGCCCGATATCTCGTTTTCCAATGAACTTCCAGCGGTTCGACTTTTGTTACCGTGAATGTCTTTGTATCATCTAAGCCACAGCAATCGTGTCTATTGCGATTAGACGTCAAGGCTGCGCTCAAGCTTGCTTCTGATATTTTTCGATTTTTTATGCAGCAGCTTGTCGTTATCTTTTGGAATTGAACTTACCTGATACACAGACAGCACACGGTGTAAAAACAAGGGTTACAGGATGTCAGGGGCACCGGCATCGTTTGCATTACCACGCCATGCCCTTATTTCGAGGCGGGAGTCCTGAACACCAACTGCCGCACCGACATGCATGCACTGGAACTGGCGCGCGCCGGCCTCACCGACAAGCAAACCGAGCCGGCCTGGCATGAAGTCAACGGCAAGGGTCTGATTATGACCGGCGTGAGCTTTCCGTCACAAGGGCAGACCGGCACGGGATTGGGTATCGCCGCGGCCGGGGTCTTCTTTACATTTCCGGATTAGCAATAACACTTTGCCTGATAAAAGATGTTCCGGGACCTCCGGCTTAAACCCGGGGATTCCCATTCAGTAGATCTAAAGCGGCCGCCCGAGCCGCTTTTCTAATGAGAAGCTTGACAGTAGATTTTCCCGCACCCCGAATACCACTGCCGGCACTTACTGCCCCGGCGTATGGATCACGGAGCCGGCCTGATATCGATTTCCGGGATTTTATCGTCATAAAAAGCGAGCCTGCCTTTCAAACCCGCATGCTCGTCGTATGGATCTTCATACGACCACAGGGCATCCTCCAACCGCTTGCCACCGGCTTTAAGGTTGAAATAGTTTGCATGCCCCTTGAATGGACATTCCGATGTCGTTGCCGAGGGCTCCAGCCTGTCCATTCGAACGTCGG
>DASVCP010000193.1:0-3504 GCA_036381555.1 Gammaproteobacteria bacterium | reverse complement strand
GTCTCCGGCCAGGCGAATTCCCGGCGTCACCAACACAAATGCCTGTCCGAAACGCGATCGCATTCCCGGCGCTTCGTGGGCGGAACATACGACTCCGTCGAGACCTTCGTCTCCGGCCAACGCCGCCAGATTGCCGGCCGCCACTGCGGGTGTTGTCATGATACCGACCTCCCGCAGATCCTTCTCCTCCATACTCGTCAGCACGGTGACGGCGATCAGCAACGGCGGGCGGCGCAGATTGGCCAACGCCTCGCGCGCCGCGGACATCATACGCCGCCCGCCGAGCGCGTGGACGTTGAGCATCCAGACCCCGATATCGGCGGCCGCCACACAGGCCCTGGCGACCGTGTTGGGAATATCGTGATACTTCATGTCGAGGAAAATATCGAAGCCGCGGGCGGCCAATTTCTCCACAATCGAAGGGCCAAGCCGGGTAAACAGTTCTTTGCCGACTTTCAAACGGCACTCCTGCGGTTGTAAACGGTCCACCAGCCGCAGCGCGCTTTTCTCATCGGCGAAGTCCAGGGCAACGATTACTTTCGGCGGTTTCGACGTCATGGGGCTTCATGCCATTAAAGTCAGCGTGGTGGGTTTGGTGCTGCTCCAGGTTTTGCATCCGGGACACTGCCAATGCAGTACTACGCTGTTGTACCCGCATTGGCGGCACTGGTAACCCGGGAGCTGCCTGATGACTTTCTCAATGACTTGATTGACGGTTGTCAGCCGCGAATCCGCGCCGGAATCATTGAGCCGCTGCAACTCAACCCATTCCTTCAACGCTTTAAGGCTGGGATGCTTGCGGAGCTGTTCATTCACGTAATCGTGCGCGACAGTCTCTCCCTGCGTCCCGTACAGGTAGCCGGCCAGCCCCGGAATCAACATCGAAGATTTACCCTCCCTCGCCAGCGTCCTGATCTGGCTGTCGAATTCCTGGGCGGAGACGCCGTTGGCGATGCAGGCCAAAACATTGACCAGCACTTCGGGTATGAATTCTTCATCGAGCTGAAATATCTTTAAATAATATCGATACGCGGCGGCATAATCCCGCTGTTTAAAATAGACATCGCCCAAAAGAATGTTGGCGCGCACCGATCGCGGGTCGGCCGATAACGCCTTTTCCAGACTGACGATGGCTTTGTCGATCGCGCCTTCCTGCTGCTGGCTCGCGGCAATCTCGCAATAACAGTGAGCGATGACGGTCCTGGCATCCTGATCTTTCGCGCCGCTGAGTTGCCTGGCGGTTTCGATCGCCTTTTCCCACTCATTCTCGCGCTGATAGATGGTCAGCAGATAACTCAGGGCTTCGGTCGCGTGGGATCGCTGCTTGACCAGTTCACTGAACAGGCTTTCAGCCCGGTCCAGCAAGCCGGCATGCATATAGTCTTTTGCCAGTTCCAACAGGGCGATGGTTCTTTGCGACTGCTCCAACGAAGGTCTGGCCAGTATATTCTGATGGATGCGTATCGCCCGCTCGACTTCGCCGCGACGGCGAAACAAGCCGCCCAGGGCGAAGTGGGTTTCGATGGTCTCGCTGTCGATCTCCACCAACCTCAGGAACACTTCCAGCGCCTTGTCCTGCTCTTCGTTAAGCAGGTAATTCAGGCCGCGGTAATAATCGGATGACAGCCCACTTCCCGATTTGCGCCTTTTCCGGGCTTCGTCGCGCTTTGCCAGCCACCAGCCGCTGGCTGCGGCGACGGGCAGCAGCAACCATAGCAGGTCGTTTACAGGCATCAACTTAAGTCCTTTATGGGCATCTTGCGCAGGTTGCTTAATTCGGCTTCGGTGGCGGCTTTCTCCTTTTCAAGCCTGCGAATCAACATTCTCTGCCGATACCTCAGCCAGGCATCAAGCGCCAACCCGGATATCAACCCGAGCAGAAACGAACCGAACAGCAGAACCGCCAGAGGAACCTGGCTTTGGCCGAAAAAATATTTGACAGGTACTTTACCGTAATTGGTAACGGCAAAAATAATGGCAACTACCAGAGTTGCCATTATTAATATAAAAGACAGGATTTTCAGCATCGCCCCACTCTGCTGCAGCGGATAAAGGCCGGAATTTTACTCATCGACTTTGGAGATACCGGCCTCCGAAGACGACGTTGCAAGACCATTGTTCACCTGTTCCCGCAATTCTTTGCCGGGTTTGAAATGCGGCACATACTTGCCGGATAAAGCGACCGAATCCCCCGTTTTGGGATTGCGGCCGATCCGCGGCGGACGGAAGTGCAAACTGAAACTGCCGAAGCCGCGGATCTCGATCCGATCACCCGAAGACAGGGTCTTGCTCATCATTTCCAACAGACCCTTGACTGCAAGCTCAACATCCTTATAGGCAAGATGATTCTGCTTCTTTGCCAAGGATTCGATCAATTCAGTTTTTGTCACTGTTCTTCTTGATGACATAGCCTGCCAATCCGAAGTTGCCGTTCAGGGCCTTGTACTGCTACCGGGGTAACCCGCCAGACTCACCGGGCCTCACGAGTCACTGACTTCATTGAGCTTTTCCTTCATGATATCGCCCAATGTAGCCGCGGCCGGCGCGTTACTGCGCGAATAATCCTGCATGACGGCGGCTTCGTCTTCGCTGTCCTTGGCCTTGACCGACAGATTAATCACGCGGTTTTTCCGGTCGATGTTGATGATCTTGGCCTCGATTTCCTGACCTTCCTTCAGGACGTTGTTGACGTCTTCCACGCGGTCACGGGAAAGCTCCGAGGCTCGCAGAACAGCCTCGACACCGTCGGCCAATTCAACCGTGGCCGCCTTGGCCTCAATTCTGACAACCTTGCCTTTGACGTAACTGCCCTTGGGATTCTGGGCGATGTACGCAGCGTAAGGATCGTCGACCATTTGCTTCACGCCCAGCGAAATGCGTTCCCGCTCCGGGTCAACGGCCAGCACGGTCGCTTCGATTTCCTGGCCTTTCTTATAGTCGCGAACCGCTTCTTCACCGGGAAGATCCCAGGAGAGGTCGGACAGATGGATAAGACCGTCGATACCGCCTTCCAGGCCGATAAAAATGCCGAAGTCGGTGATCGACTTGATCTTGCCGGCAACCTTGTCGCCCTTGTTGTAGTTTGAGGCGAACTCATCCCAGGGGTTGGGATGGCATTGCTTGATACCGAGGGAAATACGGCGGCGCTCTTCGTCGATATCCAGGATCATGACTTCGACTTCGTCGCCCAGCGCCACCACCTTGGAGGGGTTGACGTTTTTGTTGGTCCAGTCCATTTCGGAAACGTGCACCAGGCCCTCGACGCCGTCTTCAATTTCAACAAAGCAGCCGTAATCGGCGATGTTGGTCACCTTGCCGAAAACACGGGAATTCTCGGGATAGCGGCGCTTGATATCCAGCCACGGGTCTTCACCCAGCTGTTTCAGGCCCAGCGACACGCGATTCTTCTCACGGTCGAATTTCAATACCTTGACGGTAATTTCATCGTCTATGTTGACGATTTCAGAAGGATGATGAACACGCTTCCATGCCATGTCGGTGATA
>DASVCP010000192.1:0-6907 GCA_036381555.1 Gammaproteobacteria bacterium | reverse complement strand
CCGCCGTTAACCACATATTTGCCATGATCGCCCGCGTCGTACCATCCACCGCCGGCATCCAGCGTCACGCAGCCTTCCGTGCCGTCCAGGCAGGCCAGCGTCTCGACCGCCGAATCGCTTAGGTGACCGGCGGGACGCGCCCAGGTCTCGCCGACGACCTCGGCCAGAATCGGGGTTCCGCTGCGGTTGTGATAAAAATATGCCAGGGCGTCATATTTCAACTGAGAGTAAATATCGGCGCCGATAGCGAAAGGCTCGCTGGTGAACGATTGCTCCGCTTCATTGACAACCAGTGTGTAGCCGTCGCCTTCGGTGGTAACCGAACTGAAATCGACGATGTGGACCCTGTCGCCGGATGCAGAATCGATGTCTGTACCGTGCGGTAACGTCGTGCCGCTGGTGATCACCGCATCGCCCAGCATCAATATCCAACTGCGGGGCAAATCGGCATCGGGCACGCCCTCGGGTAACGCATAGGTCGCCCGCTTGGACGCGAACGGCAGATAGCCCAGTTGGTTGACATGGACCGGAGGGGGCGGCGGCAGCTCCGGCTCTTCCGAACCTTGCGGATCCAGCAGGGCAAGATTGTCCAGGCAAACCGTCGTACCGGCCGGCACGTGGCCGTTGCCCATCAGGAAGCGGAATTTGCCGGTTTCCGTATCGGCTGCCGCGGTAAAAAACGCGCTTAAGCGCTGCGGCGGTCCGCCCAGCGGCGCATCGACATTAAAATTCGAACCGAAGATCCAGGTAAAACCGCCGTTTTCGTCAACACCGCTGATCTCCATAGATACCGGGGTGCTCGACCAGACGTCGGCGCTGAACTCGTAGGTACGGCCGTTGATATAAGTAATATCGTTCTCACGATATTGCAAACTCCAGGGGTTCGGGCCGGGATCGTCGGCAATGATGCAATAACGGCCTTCAGCGTCCACGCCCGCGGAGCCCGCGGAACCCTCATAGAAGCCGATTTCACCCGGAGGCAATAACACACCCTCGTCAAAGGTGCTGTTGGTCAGAAGGTTTACAGCCGGCGCTTCCACCGCAATGTCGTCAAAACAAACCGTTTCGTTCAGCGGTACATCACCGCCGCCCAGCAGAAACCGGAATATTCCGACTTCCGTATTGGCGCCTGCCGTAAAAGACAGATTGATTTCCTGCGGCGAACCGCTGAGCGGCGCATTGATATCGAGCCGGGTTCCAAATATCCAGACAAAACCGGAACTCTCGTCGGTAGCGCTCATCTCGATGTTTACCGGAACGCTGGACCACGCTTTCAGGCTGACGTCGTATGTCTCGCCCTCGGCAAAGGAAATGCCCTGTTGCCGGAGCTGAGCGCCCCAGTTCGCACTGCCCACCGCAGTTATCGTTGTGCAAAAACGGCCTTGACCGTCAACGCCGTAACTGCCGTTGCCGCCGGCCCACCAGCCGGGCGGTTCCCAGGGAAAATAACCGCCTTCGAACCCACCGTTCTCAATCAGGTTCGCAGCCTGAGATGTGATCTGGAAAAAAAACACCCCCACCAGCACAACGAACCTGGCCAACCCAGTCGTTAATCGCATACTTTTCTCCTCTAGATTTGTATTCTCCCTTAGTTACGAGAGATCCTTACTCATTTACAGCGAACGCTGAATGTTAACGGGATTTGTATTAAAAACGTCCGGCTTTCGGATTAATTAACCGTACGTCTGAATAAACGGTGTCTCCTGCCGTGAATCAAACAGCATTTGATGTTCTGTGGCGACCGGGTTTATCTTTTCGCTGGTGCTAATCAACCCGCAGGCTGCCCCTGGCAACCGTTTGCAGTGCCCGCCGGTAACGTTCGCGAAAATCCTCTTGATCAATTGAATCTGTAAAATGGGATTCATTGAGTTTGCCGATGGCATAAATCTGGTTTTTTAACACTTCGCGAAATGGAACCGGTAAATCCTGTTCCCCCAGGGTTGCAGCGACCTCGAGCAGCCGGAACGTGGGAGCGGCATTGCCGGCGGCCTGCTGGCGCAGTTGGTCAAAGGCGGCGTCCACGATGCCACCATAAGTAAGCGGATTTTTGATAATCCTGATATTGCCCTGCCGATCCCGCAAATAACGCGAGGGCAACTGACGGCCGGCTAGATGGGCGAGCGCGGCGCTCAAGCGATCCATGCAGTTAATGGCCGTATAGGGGTCGTTAATGCCGGATGAGAGCGCGCGCAACGCCACCTGAACCAACTGATGAACGGCGAACTCGGGGTCCTGCAAATAGATTCGTTCCGAACCCAGTAACACGGCGTCGCAGATTCTCATCATATCTTTATCTGTTATGCTTTCGGCCGGCAACACCTTCATCAGCCGTGATCCTTCAATGACATAATGACCGGGACGGTAATCGACTTTCATCACCAGATTTCGCTGCACCGCCAGGCCGCAAAGTGCGTCCCAGTCGACCACCTGCAAGTAACCCGACCCGATCGATTTGACTGCGTATCCTTTCGAATCGAGTTTTTTCTCCAGAGTTACGGAAAACTCCTTATCCGGCGCCTTGCCATCCGAGCACCGTTCCGGAAAAGCATGATTGACCGCCGCTTCCATCCGCGACCCCACATCATGAATCACGTGCGAGGCACGCACAAATATCGAGACATGATGGATGAAATATACAAGCAGGCTAAAACTCAGTATTCCCAGCACCAGACCCAATCCGACAGCCAGGTTGGGCACAAACAGCAGTTGCCGGTCATTGCGAACCGCACTCAAAACAATAAGACAATACACGAATGTGCCGACAAACGTGCCCAATACAATCTGGGTTCCACGATGCTGCATGAAATTCCCCAGGATCTGAGGACCGAACTGGGCTGAAGACATGCTGAGCACAAGCATGGTTATCGAAAAAACGACACCGGCGACAGAAATCGCCGAACTGCCTACCATAGACAGCAACTCCCGCGCCCCTGAAGGACTGACCTCAAAGAAGTGATTTTCGAATAACGGGGTGGTCTGTGAAATCCAATCCAGATAAATCATTCCTGAGGCCGCCACGATTGCGCCGGCAACAAGCAAAGAGGGGAAAAACCAGTAACTGGAATTGAGCTTCTCAAAGTTCCTGGCCAAACGCAATTTCATTGATTTCCCTACTCTACGCTCGCTCACCGTTTACTCTACCGGTCTCAAACTGGGCTCATGCATATGTCGCACCAAGATATCCCTACTTGATCTGAATCAACTTTCATAAAAATATTCTTTGGCTCAGGGTGAAATCCCTTAATAAAAACATATACTAGCGCCACGTCAACTTACTCAACCCCCGCTCTTACATGCCCCATCGCGCACATTTATTTTCCGTTCGTATCGCCAGCGCCATTCGGGAAAGCTGCTTCCAGGAAGCTTACACTTGGCGTCGATTCTCACAGGACTTGATTGCCGGGGCGACTGTGGGCGTAATTGCCATTCCACTGGCCATGGCGCTGGCGATTGCCAGTGGTGTAGCGCCGCAGCACGGCTTGTATACCGCCATGATTGCCGGTTTTGTCATTGCCCTCACGGGAGGGTCCCGCTACAGCATTTCCGGTCCGACCGCGGCTTTTGTCGTTATCTTGTATCCGGTGGCCCAGCAATTCGGGCTGGGCGGACTCCTGATGGCGACCCTGATGGCAGGCGTGATTCTGGTCGGTCTGGCGCTGGCGCGCCTGGGGAGATTGATCGAGTATATTCCCGAATCGGTTACGCTGGGGTTTACCGCCGGCATTGCGATTGTTATCGCTGTTTTACAGATAAAGGATTTTTTCGGTCTGCCATCGTTGCAGCGGCAAGGAGAAGATACGTCCTTTGTTCACAGTTTCCCGCAACTACTGCAGGCTTTACCGAACCTCGACTGGCAAACAACCCTGGTCGGTTTGTCCACGTTGGTCACACTGCTGCTATGGCGGCGACTGAATCTGCGAATTCCAGGTCATCTGCCCGCTCTGCTGGTCGGCACCCTGGTTGCGATGCTGTTCGCGCATTGGGGATTTACGGTTGAGACGATTGGCTCGCGTTTCAACTACAGTATGTCCGACGGGACCATGGGACAGGGTATACCTCCTATTCTGCCCGGTTTGGTTTGGCCTTGGCAGCAGCCCGGCATGGATGGCCAGCCGCTTACCTGGTCGTTGGCAACGTTTGAAGCGCTGTTGCCCGCCGCATTTTCGATCGCCATGCTGGGAGCTATCGAATCATTACTGTGCGCCGTCGTTCTGGACGGCATGAGCGGACGGCGACACAGCGCCAACAGTGAATTGTTGGGACAGGGCATCGGCAATATCATCGTGCCGTTTTTTGGCGGCATCACCGCCACCGCCGCCATTGCCCGTTCGGCCGCCAATTACCGCGCAGGGGCCGAATCGCCCGTTGCCGCCATGATTCATGCGCTGGTAGTGATGGCCGGGCTGCTGGCTCTGGCGCCACTGCTGGCGTATCTGCCCATGGCTTCGATGGCCGCGCTGCTGTTGATGGTGGCCTGGCAAATGAGTGAAGCACACAAAGTGGTCAACCTGCTCAAGAAGGCTCCCGGAAGCGATATCCTGGTACTCATCGCCTGCATGTTGCTAACCGTACTCTTCGATATGGTCATTGCGATCAGCACCGGCGTGGTGCTCGCCTCGTTGCTGTTTATGCGGGACATTTCGGCAATGACAAAAGTCACGGAAATCGGCGGCAATCGCAAGCTGATTTCCAACGACTTGCCGGAAGGCTGGTCGGCTTACCGCATCAACGGACCGCTGTTTTTTGCGGCCGCCGACAGAGTTTTTTCCGAACTGGCACTGTTGGCGGCTGACAAGCGCGGAGTTATTCTGGCTCTGGACGCAGTACCGTTGCTTGACGCGGGCGGCCTATCCGCGCTGACAAAATTTATCAATGCCTGCGGTAAGTACAACACCAAACTGATAATGAGCGATATTCAGTTCCAACCGCTGAAAACTCTTGCCAGAGCGGGAACAAGGCCGATCGAGGGGGTGTTGGTGTTTGCCTCGACCTTGGATGAAGCCGTGTTCCAAGCTTGCACGCCAAGCCGCTCCGTATCTGAAGCCGCGTAATTCAAACAAGGAAGGCATTTTCGGACTTCCACAGTACTGTACTTCTGCTTTTGCCGTTATGCTCCATAAAACAAGGAGTATCATGTTAAGGAGGAGCCATGGAAGCAGGAGCACAGATTTCCTCCAGAGATCTGGCACTGGCATTGGACATAAGGGAAGTGCTGTATGCTCACCGCGAATTGTCCAAATGTGCGGTGAATGTCGCTGTAAAGGGAAGCGTCGCTCACCTCAGCGGTAACACCCGCTCCGGTAAAGAACGCCAGGCCTTGCGGGAAGCGGTCTCCCGGGTGCGCGGTGTTGCGGCCGTGTGGGAAACATTAACAATAAGTGGCGGTGATCTACCCAGAGTACTGGATATAGGCTGCGGCGACACCAAGCAGCAACGCTTTGCAATAGGTGTTGACAAAGCGCACTGTGCCGGCGTGGAAGTGGTTAGCGATCTGGAACTAGGCCTGCCTTTCCCCGATGAGCACGCCGACCAGATTTACGCGATCCATTTCCTCGAACACGTACATCAGCTTGTCGGCCTCATGAACGAGATTCATCGGGTGCTAAAACCAGATGGCGTTTTACATGCCATAGTACCTCATCACAGTCATGTAAATGCCATCGCTGACCCGACTCACGTCCGTTTTTTCCATCCGCAAACCTTTAAGTATTTCTGCCGTGAAATGCCCGGAGTCAGACCTTTCCGGCCCTTATCTGTAATGGCGCCCGCAGAAGATATTTTTGTCGATCTTATGCCGGTCAAGAAAGGCATGAGCCCGGCATCGACATTGGAATTGGCAAGGTTTTTCGACTAAATTGAAGAGAATTCTCATACTTACTCTCCCATCCCGGATGCCCGAATGTTTGTCGTAAGTCAAAACCGCCGTGTTCGGGATATCTACAATTACCGTCAAACAATCTTTCGTTTCATGCACAATCTGTCGGGACTAACGTCCGAAATGCTGGTGCGCTTTACACAGATTGACTATGACCGCGAAATGGCTTTTATCGCCGTCGTGCAAAACGGCGATGCAGAAACAGAAGTTGGCGTCACCCGCTACACGATTGAAACCGACGCCAAAACATGCGAATTTGCGATCGTTGTCGCCGACGAATGGCACCAGCACGGGATTGCGCACAAGCTGATGGAGCAACTGATGGAGTATGCGAGGTACCATGGGCTGGAAGCCATGCGCGGACATGTATTGGTAACCGGGAAATGATCGCCCTCGCCGAGTCAATGGGTTTTACCGTTCACTTCGACAGTCAAGACAGTTCTCTGGCCATGGTCGTTAAGAAGCTGTAGTCCCCGAGCGGCATACATGCAGACAAGCCCTGAAACGCGGCAAACGAATTCGAATAACAAATTCTGATTCATGAAAATGTAACAGAGTTATCAGTCTGTTGCCGCGTCAACCGTTAATATTCCCGACCTTGACCGCCCAATGAGATTCTTATCTCTCTCAAACGTCGCATATAGTTAAGAACGATTTAAAAAGTCGATTAACCTAGCGCCTTTTCAAAGAACGATCAGGACGGCATCGAGAAGATCCCGCCTAAGTATTCATACCAGCACCCTCCCCGGATTTCCAATATGCACGGGAACGTAGATAAATACGCGTCTCAAATAAGGGATAGATTGATCAAAATTAATGTCAGTTCTAAAGTTAATGCGCAATCGGCAGATCAAATATGTAAAAGCAGAACCTAGGCTTTCGCCTTACCTATACCGTTTTCTTTCAATTTAAAATTCCGGATAACCAATGAAAAACCCAAAACAACAGCCCATTTTTATTGTAGAAGACAATCCTGATGATTATCAGGTTATCGAAAGATCCTTAAAAAAAGCCGAGGTGAACAACGACCTC
>DASVCP010000191.1:0-7894 GCA_036381555.1 Gammaproteobacteria bacterium | reverse complement strand
CGGATCATGCCGCGGGTGTCCTTGCCATAGGAGCCCGCCTCGGCGCGGAAACAGGGCGTATGCGCAACCCACTTCAAGGGCAACGCATCCGACTCGACAATCACGTCGCGGACCAGGTTGGTGACCGGCACTTCGGCGGTGGGAATCAGGTAATACTCGTTGTCGCCCTTCAAGGCAAACAGGTCTTCACCGAACTTCGGCAACTGGCCGGTGCCGCGCAGACTGTCGGCATTGACGATGAACGGCACGTTGAGCTCTTCGTAACCGTGCTCGTTGACGTGCAGGTCGAGCATGAACTGGACCAGGGCGCGATGCAGCCGGGCGGCCGGACCGCGCATGACGGTGAAGCGCGCGCCGGTCAGTTTGGCGCCGTCCTCGAAACTCAACCAGCCGTTTTGCTCGCCCAGCGCCACGTGATCACGGGCTTCGAAATCAAACCGGGCCGGCGTTCCCCAGCGGCGCACTTCGACATTGGCCGACTCGTCCAGCCCGTCGGGAACGCTGTCGTGCAGCAGGTTGGGAATCCCCCACTGGATTTCCGCCAGTTGCTCCTGTAGCGCGTTCAACTCGGCCTCAGCGGCATCCAGCCTGTCGCCCAGCGCGCTGACTTCGGCCTTCAGCGGCTCGATGTCCTGCCCGGCGGCCTTGGCCTTGCCGATTTCCTTGGAACGCGAATTGCGCTGGTTCTGCAATTCCTGGGTTTGGGTCTGCAGCGCCTTGCGCCGCGCTTCCAGCGATTCGAGCTTGGCTGTGTCCAGCGTAAACCCGCGCCGCTTAAGCTGTTCAGCGACCAAGGGCAACTCATTACGAAGTAATTTGGGATCCAACATGGCTTATTTTCTGGTTCTGATGCACAAAAAGGCGATTCCGCTAAGGGTGGCCATTTTAACCGCTGGAGGCGGATCATAAAATAAAAACTGCCACGGAATCCACGGAAAAACACGGAACTTAAAAAACGTTCCATCATCAGTTAAAAAACTAAACACATAACCAAAAGGTCTTTAAAAATTCCAGAAAATTAGGCTTTTTGCACCAACCCCTTTTTTAATTGCTCCGTGCCTCTCTGTGTTCTCTGTGGTTAATCAGGTTTTGAATTTTTCCGTGTCTTTCCGTGGATTCCGTGGCCCTCTTCCACTCCTTCACAAACTCGATCACTTTGGCGCCGGTCACCGGCATGATGTCGAAATAAACCGCATCGGATATATAACTTGCAGGCGCATCTTCCGACATGCCGACGGTAATGGTGGTCGTGTGCCGCCCGGGTTTTAGCGAGGTTACGGTATACGTCCAGTAAGGCGTAATCTTGCCGCGAAACCGGGTTTTCGCCGACAGTGCCGCATACTCGGCCTCGTCGGCGTTAAAAAAATATTCCACGGCAAAGGTGGCGGTATTGTCGGTCTGATGCAACAAACGAGTAGCGATAATATGGCTTTTGGCCGTTGAATTTTGTTGATATGCCTGGGGATCGACCAGGTGCTTGGGAATTGCCTGGTCCATAAACAGCATTTTGTTCTTGCCCCCCACCCTGACCAGCGCATAGTCCTGGCCGGTCTCGAGCAGGGTAACCCCGCCCCTGCTTTCACCCACGGTAAAAATTGTCGGTTTTCCGTCAACTGTCAAAATCGCCTTGTCATCGAAAAAGCCGTTTACGGTCAGATTTTCCGCTGCCACCGGTGGGCCTCCGAACAGGCAAACGAAAAACAGCGCTTTAAATAAGGGTTTAGCCGTCATAAGCACCTTGACGCAAAGATAGGGTTCTTATAGCACCTTCAGTGCCCCCACTCCAAAGAAACTACCGCTGACAGGCACGCGAATTGCTCAGTACACTACCGAGGCTCAGGAAACGCGTATTACGGCTTTAGAATCGGTATGCACCCGATGGATTTTCCAAGCGTCCGGCAAAATTTACAAAGGCCCTTGAGAAACTAAAGCCGTGGAATCGGCCTCCAACTTGGTATAATCCCGTACTAAGGTGTCAAGGCGTAAATACATCAGGTGATATGAGCAGTCCACGGTCAGAAGGTTTTTTACAAAGCAGGCGTCCGTTTCAGATGCTGGTCTGTCTGTGCCTGGCCGCTATCGTGGCGCTGATCCTGATTAACGCCGAGAAATCCAGCCTGGATAAAATCAAGCAAGAGGGCCGGATTACGATATTGACCCGCAACTCGCCGACCACTTACTACGAGGGCCCGGACGGCAAAACCGGCTTTGAATACGATCTGGCCAGACTGTTTGCCGATTACCTGGGCGTCGACCTCAAAATTCAGTTGCCGGAATCGTTTAACGATCTTTTTCCCATGATCAACGGCAACCAGGCCGATTTGATCGCCGCCGGTTTGACGGTCACCGAACCCCGCAAGTCGTTGGTGCGTTTCGCCCCGCCTTACCAGGACATCACCCAGCAACTGATCTATCGGCTTGGCGACAAACGCCCGAAAAGTGTCGAGGACATTATCGGCGGCCGGCTGGAGGTGGTGGCCGGCAGCAGCTTTGAAGAGCGCTTGCGCGACCTCAAAGCCGAATATCCGGAGCTGAACTGGG
Source organism: Gammaproteobacteria bacterium (assembly GCA_036381555.1). GTDB lineage: Bacteria > Pseudomonadota > Gammaproteobacteria > HTCC5015 > HTCC5015 > DASVCP01. The sequence goes on along the minus strand of DASVCP010000191.1, from coordinate 5,353 downwards.
TGGCCAGCGAGGCGCAAGACGTGGAAAACCTGCTGCAAAAAATCGCCGGTGGCGAAATCGACTACACAGTGGTGGATTCGAACGAATTCGAGCATCATCTTCGCTTTTATCCCGAACTGCGGGTAGCGTTCGATATCAGCGAACCGCAACAACTGGCATGGGCATTCCGCACCGACCGGCAGGATGACGCGTTATACAACGCCGCCGTCGAGTTTTTTAATGAAATCCAGCAAAACGGCACACTCACCCGCCTGCTCGAACGCCATTACTCCTATGTGCAGGGCTATAAGCCGGTGGAAACCACTCTGTTTTTGAAGCACGTCCAGGAACGCCTGCCGCCTTACAAGTTCATGTTCATGGAAGCCGGGGCAACCTTCGGTTTCGACTGGCGTCTGCTGGCCGCGCTGGCCTTCCAGGAGTCTCACTGGCTCACCAACGCAGTATCGCCCACCGGCGTGCGGGGCATGATGATGCTGACGGAAAGAACCGCCGGACAAATGAAAGTCATGAACCGTCTGGACGCCCGTGAAAGTATAATCGGCGGTGCGGCCTATCTAAAACTGCTGCATGACAAACTGCCCGAAGACATCTATGAACCCGACCGCACCTGGATGGCGCTGGCGGCATACAATGTCGGCGCCGGCCATCTGGAAGACGCACGCAAAATCACCGAGTCGCAAGGCGGCGACCCGCACAAGTGGATCGACGTGCGCAAGCACCTGCCGTTGCTCAGCAAGCGCGAGTGGTACAAAAAAACGCGTTTTGGTTACGCGCGCGGACGCGAACCCGTTGTTTACGTGCGCAATATCCGTCGATATTACGATATTCTGATCTGGCTGGACGAACGGATCGAACCTGAGAAAACACCGCAATACACCACTTCGTCAGACGCGATCATCTCCGCCAGCATGCCGCCCAGCCTCTGATGCACCCGGCGAAGCCTCGTGTAAAACAAACGAAGGCCTGTGTAAAACAAACCCCGTGTAAATTAAGGGCTTTTTATTAAAGAAGCCTGTGTAAAACAGCTTTCAGCTAAGGCTTTGTTTTTCAGCCACTCCCCTTGTGTCATAATGCCGCCGGCATTTCCCGTTCACGCGGCAAGCAACATGAATCCGGATATCGAGCGCTTACAATCCTACCCGTTTGAAAAACTACAGGCATTGAAGACCGGTGTGCAACCGCCGGCAAAAATCGGGCATATCGCCTTGTCGCTGGGTGAACCGCAACACGCCGCGCCCGCGTTTATCGCCGAGGCGATTCAATGTCACCTCGACGGCCTGCAACGTTACCCGTTGACCCGCGGCACCGAGGCGCTGCGCAACACCATCAGGCAATGGCTGTTCAGCCGTTACCGGCTGCCGGAAGACAGCCTGGACGCGGATACGCAGATCGCACCGGTCAACGGCAGCCGCGAAGGACTGTTTTCCATCGCACAGGCATTGGTGGATCGAAGCCGCGAAAATCCGCTGGTACTGCTGCCCAATCCCTTCTATCAGATCTACGAGGGCGCGGCCCTGCTGGCCGGCGCAAAACCCTTTTATTACCCGACACCCGCGGATAACGGCTATGCACCCGATTTCACCGACATTTCCGACGATACCTGGCACGACTGCCAGTTGATCTACGTCTGCTCACCCGGTAATCCCACCGGCCATGTGGTGCAACCGCAAACGTTCCGGCTACTGCTGGAGAAAGCCGCGGAATTCGGCTTTACCATTGTTTCCGACGAGTGTTATTCGGAAATTTACTTCGATGAAAACTCGCCGCCGCCCGGGCTGCTGCAAATCGCCCATGAATCCGGCGTCACCGATTTCCGACACTGCGTAGTCTTCAACAGCCTGTCGAAACGCTCCAATCTTCCGGGTCTGCGCTCGGGGTTCGTGGCCGGTGATGCACAGCTGCTGAAAACCTATCTGCATTACCGCACGTACCACGGCTGCGCCATGTCGGAGACCATACAGCACGCCAGTATCGCCGCCTGGCGGGATGAGGCGCATGTCAAACAAAACCGCGAGGTTTACCGGCGGAAATTTGCGACGGTTATCGATATACTCTCGTCGGCCCTGCCGGTCCGGCAGCCGGATGCGGCGTTTTTCCTGTGGCTGCAAACGCCGATCGACGACCAACAGTTTGCCAGGGAGCTTTATGCCCGGCAAAATGTCACCGTTCTGCCCGGCAGTTACCTGTCACGCGGGAACGACACGGGCAATCCCGGCGAAAGCCATGTGCGCATCGCGCTGGTGGCCGAAGAGGATCAATGCGTCGAAGCGGCGCAACGTATCAAACAATTTTTAAATTCGCTTTAAATAAAGAAAGGAACATCATGTCAGCATTGCAGACCATCATCGAAGAAGCGTTCGAGAAACGCGCCGAAATCACGCCCGCAACAGTCACGCCGGATGTCAGGGACGCCGTCGAACAGGCGCTGGCGCTGCTCGACAGCGGCCGGGCGCGCGTGGCCGAACCTGCCGGCAACCATGAATGGCAGGTCAACGACTGGCTGAAAAAAGCGGTGCTGCTGTCGTTTCGCATTCAGGACAACGCGCCGATGGACGGCGCCTTCACCCGCTACTACGACAAAGTGCCCAGCAAGTTCGGCCTGTACACGGACGAACAACTCGCGGAATCAGGTGTGAGAGTGGTCCCGCCCGCCTCGGCGCGCCGCGGTTCCTATATCGCGCCCGGCGTGGTGATGATGCCGAGTTACGTCAATATCGGCGCATACGTCGACTCGGGCGCCATGGTCGATACCTGGGCCACCGTCGGCTCCTGCGCACAGATCGGCAGGAACGTGCACCTGTCAGGCGGTGTCGGTATCGGTGGCGTACTCGAACCGTTGCAGGCCTCTCCAACCATCATCGAAGACAACGTGTTCGTCGGCGCGCGCTCGGAAATCGTCGAGGGCGTGATCGTCGAGGCCGGCGCGGTGATTTCGATGGGCGTCTACATCGGCAAGAGCACGCGCATTTACAACCGCGAAACCGGCGAGATCACCTACGGGCGGATTCCGGTCGGCTCGGTGGTGGTTTCCGGCAGTCTTCCGTCGAAGGACGGCAAGTACAGCCTGTACTGCGCGGTCATCGTCAAGCAGGTCGACGAAAAGACCCGCAGCAAGGTCGGCATCAACGAGCTGCTGCGCCCGGATTAAAGCTGCTTCCATAGATCCCCTCTCCCTCTGGGACGACTACATGGATGTATGGAGGTAGGACGAAGCCCGGAACCAGAGTCGAGAGGGCCGGGGTGAGGAAATCAAACGATCGAAAATGAAAGAATGTTTACCTTTCTAATTCATCAGTGTTACAGGAACCTAAAATGCTGACGCTCTACGGCATCAAGAACTGCGACACCGTCAAGAAAGCCCGTAACTGGCTGGAACAGAACGGTGTCAATTACCGGTTCCATGATTTCCGCGTCGACGGCATCGACGAAAAACAAATCCGTCAATGGAGCAAAACGGTCGGCTGGGAAACGCTGCTCAACAAGCGCGGCACGACCTTCCGCCAACTGCCGGACAGCGACAAGAACGGCTTAACGGAAAGCAAAGCCGTCAAACTGATGGCCGCGCACCCGACCTTGATCAAACGCCCGGTTATCGAAAAAGCCGGCATAATCAAAACCGTCGGCTTCGACCAGAAGCAGTTCGGGGTGTTTAAATAAAAACCAAAAACAATTTAACCACAGACGACCGCCCGCACGAGGTACGAGTCGTATTTCAAGGGAAGTGCCGAAATTGCAGGAGCAAACTTTCGGCGAACACGGAGATCACGGAGATCACGGAGGTATGGAAATTGATATCACAACACCCGCCCTGTTGTTTCCGGCTATTACACTGTTGTTGCTTGCTTATACAAACCGCTTTATTGCGCTGGCAAACGTCATCCGCACGCTCAGGCAAAAGCTTGGCGTTACAGACAACAATAGTCTGATCCGGCAAATCGAGAACCTGAGTCTGCGCATCAACCTGATCCGCATCATGCAGGCACTCGGTATCACCAGTCTGCTGGGCTGCGTCATAACCATGTTCTTGTTGTTTATCAATATGGAATTTCCCGGCCGGCTGATATTTGCCGTCAGTTTGGGGTTAATGGTTATCTCACTGCTGGTTTCACTATGGGAAATCATGCTCAGCGGCAACGCTCTGCATATTGAATTGGAAGGTATGCGCAAGTCAGGAAACTTTAACGATACGGAGCTTTGATCTGTAAAGAACGATTAAAACGGAATGAACAAATTCGTAGTGCATTTATTTCGGCGAATCTAAACTCTAATTCTGTCTTCTGGTTCTGACTTATGAATTCTTGTTTTTAACCTCTGTGATCTCCGTGTTCGCCGAAAGTTTGCTCCTGCAATTTCGGCACTTCCGCCATCCCTGGCGGTCGTCCGTGGTTAAGTTTTTTTTAGATAAAAATCCCCGTGTTCCCCGTGGTTAATTGTTTTTTATAAATTCAGCAGCTTCATCAACTCGGCTTCGTCCAGTACCGGCACGCCGAGTTCCTCGGCCTTGATCAGCTTCGAACCCGGATTTTCACCGGCGATGACGGCAGTGGTGTTTTTCGAGACGCTGCCGGCCACCTTGGCCCCCAGTTGTTGCAGCTTTTCCTTGGCCTCCTCGCGGGTCATCCCTGACAGCGTGCCCGTGAGCACATAGGTCTTGCCATCCAAAGGCTTAGCGGCGCTTGCCGCTTTTTTGATTTTTGGCCAATGCACGCCGGCGTCGATCAACTTGTCGATGATCTCACGGTTGTGCGCCTGTTCGAAAAACGTGGCCACGTGTTCGGCAACCACGGGGCCGACGTCCGGGACCGCCTGCAACACTTCAGCGTCGGCCTTCATCAAAGTTTCCAGATCGCCAAAATGGTTGGCGAGACCGGCCGCTGTCGCCTCGCCCACTTCGCGGATACCAAGCGCATAGATAAATCTTGGCAATGTCGTCGTCTTACTTTTCTCCAGCGCCTCGATCAGATTGGCGGCTGACTTATCGCCCATGCGTTCCAGCGCCGCCAACTGTTCCTGCGTCAACGAGAACAAATCGTCGACGTGCTTGATGAGTTTCTGTTCGACAAGCTGGTCGACCAGCTTGTCGCCCAACCCCTCGATATCCAGCGCCCTGCGTGAAGCGAAATGCTTGATCGCTTCCTTGCGCTGCGCCGGACAGTACAGCCCGCCGGTGCAACGGGCCACCGCCTCGCCTTCGGCGCGCACGATATCCGATCCGCAGACGGGGCACTTCCCGGGCATGGATATTTTGCGGGTCTTCTTCGGTCGGCGTTCCAGAACGACGCTCACCACCTCGGGAATGACATCTCCCGCCCGGCGCACAATCACGGTATCGCCGACCCGCACGTCCTTGCGT
>DASVCP010000190.1:0-10504 GCA_036381555.1 Gammaproteobacteria bacterium | reverse complement strand
AACAGGAATCTCCCGCGCCGGCGGCCAAATCAGCGGCAGGCATATCCGCCGACATCACCGCCGAAGTTGTCGTGCTCGGTTCCGGTCCCGGCGGTTACACCGCCGCGTTCCGTGCCGCCGACCTCGACAAGCAGGTGGTGCTGGTCGAGCGTTACGCCAGCCTGGGCGGTGTCTGTCTTAATGTCGGCTGTATTCCTTCCAAGGCATTGCTGCACTCGGCGCTGATCATTAACGAGGCGGCTGACATGGCCAACCACGGAATCAGTTTCGGCAAGCCGCAAATCGATAACAAGAAACTCGCCGGCTGGAAAGAAAGTGTGGTCAACCGGCTGACCGGCGGGCTGGCAAGTATGGCCAAGCAGCGCAACGTGCAGGTCGTGCAAGGCGTCGGCAGGTTCATCTCGGCGAACCACATCGAGGTGGAAACCCCCAACGGCAAAAAAGTGATCCAGTTTGAAAACGCCATTATCGCCGCCGGCTCGCGACCGACGAAGATTCCGTCGTTCCCGCATGACGATCCCCGCATGATGGATTCCACCGACGCGCTGCTGCTGGAGGAAATCCCCAAGCGCATGCTGGTCATCGGCGGCGGCATCATCGGCCTGGAAATGGCGATGGTCTACGATTCGCTGGGATCCAAAATCACCATTGTCGAACTGATGGACGGATTGATTCCCGGTTGCGACCGCGACCTGGTCAAGCCGCTGGAGAAAATCATCAGCAAACGTTATGAAAATATTTTTACCGGCACCAAGGTGACCAGAATCGAAGCCGGGAAGAAAGGCATCAAGGTATACTTCGAAGGCAAGGACGCGCCCGAATCCGACACCTTCGACCGCGTGCTGGTGGCTGTCGGCCGTGCGCCGAACGGCAAGTTGATCGGCGCCGAAAACGCCGGCGTGCAGGTCGACGAGCGCGGCTTTATTCCGGTCGACAAACAACAGCGCACCAACGTGCCCCACATCTTCGCCATCGGCGACATCGTCGGCCAGCCGATGCTGGCGCACAAGGCCACCCACGAAGGCAAAGTCGCCGCCGAAGTGATCGCCGGCATGAAATCGTTCTTCGACGCCCGCACCATTCCCTCGGTGGCTTACACCGATCCGGAAGTCGCCTGGATGGGGCTGACTGAAACGCAGGCCAAGAAAGACGGTATTGAATACGAAAAAGCTTCCTTCCCCTGGGCCGCCAGCGGCCGCGCCTTGAGCCTGGGCCGCGGCGAGGGCTTGACCAAACTGCTGGTCGATAAAAACACTCACCGCATTCTCGGCGCGGGCATCGTCGGCCCGAACGCCGGCGAATTGATCGCCGAAACCGTGCTGGCCCTGGAAATGGGCGCGGACGTCGAGGACATTGCCCTGACGATTCATCCGCACCCGACCCTGTCGGAAACCGTCGCTTTCGCCGCCGAAATCGCCGACGGCACGATTACCGATTTGTATATTCCCAAAAAGAAAAAACCTTAAAAAAACATCTAACCACGGAGGACACGGAGAGCACGGAGGGAATTAAGTTAAGAAACATAGAAATCTGTATATTGAATGTGAGCGAGCTTACTAAACTTTCTTTAGTTTAGCTTCTGAAAATTTAATAATCTTTTCTCTGTGATCTCCGTGTCCTCCGTGGTTAATGCTTTTGAACTTTGGTTTTTAATAATCGCTTTGGCAACCTCCCGGCGGAAGGCGAGGATGACTTCGGGGTCGGTGGCGAAATCGTCGATCGATGTTACGATCGGCACGTCCAGTAATGGATGATCGGGGTCCAGGCTTTCGAGCAGATACAAGTACTCCAGATCCTCGAAGCCGTCGCGCAGGCTTTCGTAGCGCAGTGAGCTGTAGATTTCGTAGTTCTCGCCTGGATACACCAGCGTGCCGTCGAGCGAGTTTTTATCGACTTGCCAGTCGACATACAACTCGTCCGGCGGCAATGGATAATAATTATCGATGCCGGTCTTGGCGAGCACATCCCAGTATTCGAAACCCTGGATGTCGAACTTGTAGCTCATCGGCCCGATGATGCGCGCGTCGGTGAGGGGGTATTCCAGGAACAGGTTCGGATGACTGTCCGGCCAGAAGTTCACGTTCCACCAGACTTCCGCCATCGCCTTGGGATGGGATTTTCTGTAGTCGTGAAGTTCAATCTTCTCATACCAGCCGAGGTTTATGTCCAGCGCGTCGAAAAACCCCAGCAGTTCGCCGATAATGCGGCCGTTGTCCTGGTTGGTATTCTGTAAAAATCTGATGCCTTGGCCACCGTTGTCTCTCACAAACGTATATGTTCGTCTAGCGCGCTCGACCGCATCGCCCCAGGGCTCATCCACTCCATAGATATACGCCATCCCCAGCAAGTCATGCGCCTGTAAGAATTCCCGGTAGTCTTTCAGGTAGCGCCGCAAGGCGGCTTCGCGGAAAGCCGTCAACTTTTCGATTTCGTAAATATCCGATGTCAGGCCAACAAAAAAATGGTTGGCGCCCTTGTCCAGCATATAACGGATCAACTCCAAAGTACGCCCGGCGTTGAATTTACCCTTGTCATGAGTGGGATAACCCAACCGCGTATCGCCTTCTCCCTTCCAGTTCCAACTCATCAACCCGTTCGCCAGGTAAGCCGTCGGCGGCAGGCGGTTGTGAAAACCCAGATCGGCCAGGCGCAACATATGCTGCTTCCGCACCTCATCCGTCGGTTTGGGATAGCCCATGGCTTTCGGCCACATGTCATCCGGCGTAGTCCAGTCCGCGAGCACCGTCGTTTTAAACCGGCTGACTTTCGGCAACTCAAAATCCCATACTTCCACCCGTAGCGGTATCCGGAGTTCGTGGCCGGCACTCGTCGCCACAATAATCTCGCTCCAATACTCACCCGAGACTGTCGCAGGGGGTGCATAAACCGTGATCAAAAACGCCTGCGGCCGTTTCGGGCGCAACTCGACAGGTTGGTTATTCAGCAACGGATCGGGATACCAGCCCGGGCGGCTTTCCTTAGGAACCTTGGCTTCCACCAGATTGACATGCGCCACCACATTGATATCGAGATTGTCGGCCGAAACAATTGCAGTATCACTGTCAGACAAACGAAGATCATTGACACTGATCGTAACGATTTCCGACCGTTCGGAAAACAGCACCAGTTGTGCCGCCTCATATTCATTTTTTGCCAGCTCGATCATCGCCCCGCCGTCGAACCCACCTCTAAAGTCAAAAGGCTTTTCAAAAAAGATCTTGTTTTGCGCATTGGTAACACCGACCTTTACATGTCGAAACAACGAATTACAATCAACGACCTGCGCATCATCCCCACTCTTTTTCACACAATGCCTTTCGATTAGGGGAGATTGGTTCTCATGCAACATACCGGCCGCGATCGCGAACTGACTTGCGAAATCCACAAGCGACACGACCACCATAAGAAAAGTAATGCGGGTTTTATAAGGAGGAATAGACAACGACTCTAAATTCAATATCGACCCAGATAGTCTCTAAGTCTAACACTAAACACCACAACATTAACTTGTCGAAAAAATTTACAGAATGTAAATATTACACATACCTAGCCCGCTTTTCCCATCACGAATATTCGCGGTTTCTTGTGCCTTCCTTCAGTATCCGCGTTCATCTGTCCATCTGCGGATAGCTTTGTTTTAATTAAATTTCCGGCCAGATGTAGGCGGACCATCGACCAACAGTCGGTCTTCGGGCTGCTGCACAACGATCGATACGCCACGGTCTCTTTGCACCAACTCGACGAATTCCTTTTCGGGCATCGGCCTTGCAAACAGGTACCCCTGAAACTGCTTGCAGCCAAGAGCCTGCAGTGCGGACAACTGCCGGCTGTTTTCAACGCCTTCGGCTATAACGCGCAACTTAAGGCTGTAAGACAGGGAAATAATGGCTTCGACGATCGCCTTGGCATCATCGTTTTTATCAACCCTGTCGACGAACGACTTGTCGATTTTCAGATAGTTCAGCGGGAATTGGATCAGATAACTCAAGGCGGAATAACCCGTTCCGAAATCGTCGATGGCGATCATGATACCCATATCATGCAGCCGCTTTAACATTCTGTGGGCGATGGAAACATCGTCCATCAGCAGTCTCTCGGTGATTTCCACCTCCAGTTCATGGTTATTGAGATCCAGCCCGGTTCTGTCGGCGATATCCTGGATGATATCCGGCAGCTCTTTTTCCCGGAACTGCCTGGGAGACAGGTTGATAGCCAGCTTCAGAAAAGACAGCCCATGGCTCTGCCAACGCTTCAAGGCAGCAGACCCTTCCTCGAGCACCCACCGTCCAACGGACTGAATCAGGTTGGTATCCTCCAGCACCGAAAAAAAGTCGTCAGGTGACAACAAACCGCGAACCGGATGTCTCCAGCGCAACAAAGCCTCAGCGCCGACTATGCAACCTTCTTCAATATCGACACGGGGTTGATAGAAAAGCTCGAATTCATGTTTTACGATCGCCTCGCGTAATTCAGTTTCAAGCGCAAGGTGACGTACGGCGGCCCGATTGAATTCACCGGAATAATAACGATAGCTGTTGCTGCCCTGCAGCTTGGCCTGCCGCATCGCCGTTTCGGCATGCAAAAACAGCGATTCGGCGTCTTCGTCATCTTCCGGATACAGGCTGATGCCGATACTGGAAGTCAGAAAAATGTTCTGATTTTTTATCGCCAATGGCGCGGAGATGACATCGAACAGGCGCCGGGCGACAAGCCCGGGACTGTCGGCGCCCTGCTGTTCGTTCAACACCAGGCAGAACACATCGGCTCCCAACCGGCCGACCATGTCGGCGGTTCTTACTCCCTGTTTGAGCCGTTCGGCGACTTTGATCAGCACCTGATCCCCGGCCTGATGGCCGAGGCTTTCGTTGATAAACTTGAAACGATCCAGTCCGATGAGAAAAACGGCGATTTTGGACTGCTGTCCCTGCATCCGCCCTATAGCCTGATCCAGACGGTCTCTGACCAACGTTCTGCTCGCCAGGCCCGTTAATGAATCGTAATAAACCGCTTTAACCAGTTCTTCGGCCTTTTGTTTTACGCTGTTTTCGAGAGTCGCATTGACCGTTTCCAGTTTGTGATTGGCCGCCTCCAGCTCCCGGGTCAAACGGCGGTTTTCAAGTATCAGATTATGGCTTTCGAATGCCTCGGCAAGCAGTTTCTGCAACAGCCGGTCATTCCATGGCTTGAAAAGAAACTTGTGGACTGCACCGGTATTGATTCCATCAACAACCACCTTCATATCGGCATCGCCGGTCAGAAGTATGCGTATAGTATCGGGATAAAGTTTGGATATCTTGCCCAGCAACTCGATGCTGTTCATGCCCCGTATGGTGTAATCGGAAATAACCACTCCGATCTGCTCTCCGGCATCAGCCTGAGCTTTGAGTATGGCAAGCGCATCTTTGGCCGAAGACGCACTTAACATCTGGTATTGTTTACGTTTTAGCAACCGTTCAAGCGCCTGCAACGCTTGAGGGTCGTCATCAACAACGAGTAGTTTGTTCAACATTATGGTTAGATACCCTTTTTAGCATTCAACCCCTATCACCGTCTCCCGGGTGCCTGACAAAGGTTGAACTTTTACTCGTCACTCTCTGATTATCCCCCGTTTCATAAACCAAGTTATCGGCATTCCGCAGTGAATCTTAACTGCGGAAATCTCACACAACTCGTTGTTTTTATTGAAGTTTAAAAAGTGGCAGGCCAAAGCGAATGCTTGAAGTCGGCGGGCAAAAGCAAAATGATGCAACATAACTTGCATCTGTGCGATTTAGGCGCAGAGACCGGGTAATATGAGGCCCGAATGGAGGAGTTAATTTGCGATTTGCAGAAAATTCGCCGTCATGCCGGTTTTTAACAGATCCAACATCTCTTCCGCGGATATCGGCTTGCTGAATAAAAAGCCCTGGAATTCCTGGCAATCGAGGTTGTACATCATCTCCAGCTGGTCGCTGTTCTCAATGCCCTCCGCGACAACCTGCATTCTCAGGCTGCGCGCCAAAGATGTAATGGCCTGAACAATCGCCTTGGCATCGCGGTTACGGGTGACGTCGACCACAAACGCGCGATCGATTTTCAAATAGTGTATCGGCAGTTTGATCAAGTAGCCCAAAGAAGAATAACCGGTGCCAAAATCATCGATGGCAATTTTAATACCCATGTCCCACAATGCTTCCAATTGCTCCCGCACCCGGTCAAGGTCGGTTAGCAAAACACTCTCGGTAATTTCCAGCTCAAGCACCGCCTTGGACAAATCCAAGTCGTTGTCTTTGACAGCCGCCGCAACGGTCCTTGGAAAATGACCGCTCTTTAACTGGACGGGCGAAACGTTGACCGCCACATGCAACGGCTTGTCGATTAACTGCTGCCAGCGCACGGCTGTGCGGCAGACTTCGCCAAGCACCCACTCGCCCACCGGGCAAATCAAACCGGTCTCTTCGAGTAACGGCAAAAATTCCGCAGGTGCAAGCAACCCGTGGTCGGGATGCCGCCACCTTATCAAGGCTTCGACGCCGATAATGTCTCCCGAATCGATGTGGACTCGCGGCTGGTAATACATTACGAACTCGGAATTCTCCAGCGCCTTGCGCACCTGTGAATGCAGCAGCAAACGCTCGCCGGATTGGCGGTTTAACTCTTCCGAGTAAAAACGATAATCGGCATCGACTTCCTTTTTTACCTGGTGCATGGCGACATCGGCGTGATTCAGCAAATCGAGCGGCGTGTCGCCGTCGCCAGGGTACATGCTGATACCTAGATTGGCATGAAGATAAATTTCCCGCCCGTTCACCATGAAAGGCTTCTTCAAAGTATCAAGCAGGCGTTTTAAGACGTCGTTCGGTTGCACCGAAACGCCCGTGTTGTTGATGATCAGGCAAAACTGGTCACCGTCCATCCGCCCGGCGGAATCCCCTTCCCAAAGCACCATTTCCAATCGTTTGGAGAAAGCGCATAAAAGCTGATTTCCCGCCTGATGACCCAGGCTCTCATTGACCAGACGGAAATTGCCGATGCCGATGTAAATCACCATCACGCTGTGCCCGCCGCGCCTGGCGGAATGCATGGCGAATTCAAGACGGTCCTGCATTAATTCGCGGCTGGGCAGTCCGGTCAGGCGGTCGAAATAAATCACGTCGCGCAACTCTCGGGCAGCCTGCTCCACGCGCGCCTCCAACGTATTGCTCAATTCCCTGAGTTCGGCATTCGCCTGCCTGAGGTCGTCGGCCAACCGGCGATTTTCCTGCGTGGAATTGAAGGCAAAAAATGCGTCTTCGACGGCTTCAAGCAACAACTCATGACTGCACGGCTTCATCAGAAAACGATACAGCCCGCCCTGATTGACCGCATCGACTGCGGTGACCAAATCGCTTTTGCCTGTCAACAATATCCGCTTGGCATCCGGGGTGATTTGCCGGACTCTTTGCAGAAACTCGATGCCTGTCATTCCTGGCATACGGTAATCGGAAATGATTACACTTACCGTGGGTGTCCGGGGTCCGTTGAGCAGGTCCAGTGCACTCTGGGGGCTGTCAGTCGCCAGAACATCATAGCCCCGGTCTTTAAAGAGAAGTTCCAACGCCCCAAGTACTGCGGGGTCGTCGTCAACAATAAGTAACAGCGACATATGGATCGTTTCAGCCTTTTGGCGGTAACGCAAAACTGCCAACATCCAGGCAATTTAATACGAGTTTCAAGCACGGCCACCCGGAAAGCTGCGAACCTTCGCTTTGCTTCCACGGCTGACCGATCAAACACGCGGGATTCTGTCTTCACGACTTCCCCCCCTCTCTGTGCTCTGTCAGGGCCGCAACAGCGACCATCACAGGGCGAGTGTACCAACGGTGGCGAAAGATGCCAATGGCCGGGAGAAACATTGTTCCGAAATGAAATTGTTGCGAAAGAACCGGACGACAAAACAAGTATTATTCGATCGTAGATTGAACAGGAGCCAAAACACTTAGAAAGATTCTAAAAATACCATTTAACAACAAGAATGGAACATTTTCTGATCCCATGTTTTATTTCCCGCTTACGATTTGTTAACCCGTCGCACTCCGGGGAAAACCCGATTGATATTTATGCGTCTTTGAAGTTTTTCAAGATTGAAAGAAAAAAATCATTTTCCTGTCGAGTGCCGACGGTGACGCGCAGGCAATCATTCAGCATTCCACCGGCCGTGGAAAGATTTTTAATCAATACGCCGTTCACTTTAAGAAATTCAAAGATATTTGCGGCAAGACCGGCAGGCGTCTTAAACAAAATAAAGTTTGCCCGGCTAGGAAACGGTTTGATACCGCCGAGAATTTCCATTTCCGCATACAGTCGCTGGCGCTCTTCACGAATACGTTTTGCCTGTTCGGCAAATAAATCCGGACACTCGCAAGCCAGCTTGGCAGTTGCCTGCGTGAGCACATTGATATTGTATGGCAGACGCAACTTGTTGAGCTCCCGTAGCCATGTTTCGGAACCGGCCAAAGCGCCAAGCCGAATACCGGCAAGACCCAGCTTGGAAACCGTGCGCATGACCAGCAGATTATCGAAGGAAGCGAGACGATCCATGAAACTGGCTTCCGCAAACGGATGGTAGGCTTCGTCGATCACCACCAGACCGGGTGAGGCGGCGATGATTTTCTCCATCTCGATCTCTTTGAACAGGTTCCCGGTTGGATTATTGGGATAGGCCAGAAAAATCAGCGCCGGTTTGTGCCATTCAATCGCCTCCAGCATTGCCTCGGCATCCAGTGCGTAACCTTTATCCCGCAACGGCACTCCCATGTATTCCAATCCGCACGCCTTGGCCAGAAACCGGTACATGACAAATCCCGGTTCCGTGGACATGACTACGGGTCTGCGATTACCGCATAGGGGCGAATCGATAACGGCCTGACATAGCAACTGGATCAATTCATCGGAGCCGTTGCCCAGCATGAGCTCCATTCCGTCCGGCACGCCCAGGAATCCTTTCATCGCGGCACGCAACTCTCCGGCATCGGCGTCGGGATAGCGGTTCAATTCAAGTTCGCGCAGCATCGCCAGCCACCGGTCGGTCCATTCCGTCGGTAACCGATAGGGATTCTCCATTGCATCCAGCTTGGTGAGGCCGTCGGACGGCGCGACATGATAAGCCGCCTGCTCGCGGATCGCGGCGCGGATCACCCTGGCGACTTTATCTTGATTCATCCGTTTGATGATACTCTGCCTGCGCCTGCCGATCCGGCGGCTTCATTTCGACTCATCACGGAACTCGGCCGAGCGAGCATGCGCGGTAAGACCTTCACCGCGCGCCAGAACCGATGCCGTACCCGCCAATGCCGCCGCGCCTTTTGCCGAGCAATCGATAATGCTGGAACGTTTCTGGAAATCATAAACGCCCAGGGGCGAAGCAAAGCGCGCGGTGCCCGAGGTCGGCAGCACATGGTTGGGTCCTGCACAGTAATCGCCTAAAGCTTCGGCGGTATAGCGGCCGATGAAAATGGCGCCGGCATGCCTGACTCGTCCGGCCCAATCGGCGGCGTGTTCGAAAGACAGCTCCAGGTGCTCGGGTGCAATACGGTTGACCAGTTCCAAGGCTTCGTTCAGGTCGCCGACTTTGATCAACGCACCCCGCTTGCGCAGCGACTCGGCTATGACTTCACGGCGTTCCATGTCGGCAACCAGCTTTTTCATGCTGGCCGCCACAGCTTCGACAAACTGCGCATCGGGACTGATCAGGATCGCCTGCGCATCCTCGTCGTGCTCCGCCTGGGAAAACAAATCCATGGCAATCCAGTCAGGATCGGTCTTACCGTCGCAAACCACCACGATCTCGGAAGGACCGGCCAGCATATCGATGCCGACGGCACCGAACACCAGCCGCTTGGCCGTCGCCACGTAAACATTGCCCGGCCCCACGATTTTATCGACTCGCGGAATCGTTTCCGTGCCGTAAGCCAGCGCCGCCACTGCCTGCGCGCCGCCTACCGTAAATACGCGATCCACGCCGGCAATCGCCGCCGCCGCCAGTATAAGAGGATTGAGGTTGCCCTGTGGCGCGGGCACCACCATGATCAATTCGCCCACACCGGCGACCTTGGCGGGAATGGCGTTCATCAATACGGAAGACGGATAAGCGGCTTTGCCACCCGGCACATAAAGCCCGGCTCGCTCCAGCGGATTGACCTGCTGTCCCAGAACGTTGCCGAATTCATCGGTAAACGACCAGGACTGCAGAAGCTGTTGACGGGCATACCGCTCGATCCGCGCGGCGGCTGTTTCCAGCGCCTGCCGCTGTTCGGCTGGAATAGTTTCCAGGGCCTGACGCAGACGCACCGGCGGCAACTCCAATTCGGCGGCATTGCTGACCGACAAACCGTCGAACCGGCGGGTGTAATCGAGCAGCGCCCGATCACCGCTACGGCGCACTTCCGCAATGATCCCGGTCACTGTTTGAATGACCTTCTCATCCTGGTCGCTTTGCCAGGCAAGCAGTTTTTCCAGTCGCCCGTCGAAATCGGCGGAGCGGCTG
>DASVCP010000189.1:0-4857 GCA_036381555.1 Gammaproteobacteria bacterium | reverse complement strand
CTAAAATCAGGGGCGTGTAGTGATTGCGAGCAAAATGAACGCGAAAGCTTATATAAGAAAGTTTATTCGTAAATATGGGGAGCGTGCGGCTGTGGTCGCAAGCACCTTATTGTTAGTTGTACTGATTGCTTGCACCGCGGCGTTAATTGATTTTGCGCTGCATGGCGCAGTCCACGCCAAGCCGGTTTATTTTTCCGCTTTGATTGGCTTGGTGGTCGCGCCTCTCGTTTTGTATCTCTTTGTCGGGCTGGTGTCCCAGCTTGACCGTTCAGAGGAAAAACTCAAGGCCTTGTCCATCATGGACGACTTGACGGACGTATATAATCGCCGGTACTTCATCGAGCAGGCCGAAAAGGAGATGGCCAAGGCTGTCCGATACGGCACCGTGTTTTCCATCATGGCGGTGGACATCGATCACTTCAAAAAGATCAACGAGGACTACGGGCATTTCGCCGGTGACGCGGTGCTGCGGGCTGTCAGCAATACGTGTATGAACAATCTTAGAACCATGGATATTTTCGCCCGTTTTGGCGGAGAGGAATTCATATTTCTTATACCCGAGTCGGATAAAATCGATGTGCCGGCGTTCGCCGAAAAGGTGTTGCACGCATTGGAACAGACCGAAGTGGAGTACGAAAAACACACGATCCGCTTCACGGTCAGCATCGGTGTCAAAACCTTCGACAAAACCATCCTGTCTCTGGAGGGCCTGCTGAAAGCCGCCGAGGACGCCCTGGACGAGGCCAAGCGGCGGGGCAGGAACTGCGTGGTGATATATGAAGGGCGGAATGAAAGAAAGAATACAGAATACAGGAGTCAGAATTCAGAATGAAAAACTTAACTTCGTGAGCACGAAACTTTCTTTTTTCTCCTGACTCCTGACTCGACGCGCAGGGACGCGCTAATGCCGCGAGCGCATGGATGCGCAGGAGCGGTAGACCGCAGGGACGCGCTAATGCCGCGAGCGCATGGATGCACAGGAACGGTAGATGCGCAGGAGCGACTGGCTTTTATCTAAACCGGTAAGCGTAGTAAAAGCTGATGCTGGTGCCGTCAATCGTGGAATCATCCACCAATAACGGGCCGGTGGTTTCGAAATCCACGATTTCAAGTCGGGCGCCAAGTTCATGATTGTCGAACAGATACCCCAGTTGCCCGACAAAGCCCAGTGCTTCGTCGAAATTCTGTTTTAAGGTGCCGAATCCGTCGAAGTTGATCTTGTATTCGGGTGATTGATGCAGGCTCACGCCCCCGCCGTAAACCAGTGTGTCATTCGACTTTAAATAGAGTAATTCGAATTGAGTGGTGGAGAATTCTTCCGTTGCATCGGTGAACTCGGCTTCCCCGTCTCTGAGGGCAACTCCCAGTCGCACTATCGCATCGTTGCTGACGTCAAAATCGACCGCGCCGCCGAAGTAGATGGCGTCCCCCGCCGTCAAATCGTTATCGTTACCCGTATCGATAAAGGCGTCGCCTCCTATGGTAAGCCCCGCCTGGAAGGTGAAATTGGTCGCCTGGCTGTTGCCCGTCGCCAAGCACAGAACCACGCCCATTAGAAAGAATTTTATTTTCATTTTTTTGACCTCGAATTGGTTAAACAGTTGGTTCATGGCCGGGCCGGATTGTCGAGCATGAATGAAGTGGAACAATGAAATTTTAGCCCTTGCCCTGGGCGATTTTATTAAAAATAAGAACCCCGGTCATTAAACCTCAATCCCTGGATACTGTTTCTGAGCGGCCGTTCACACAAATACGGCTGATCGCCTCTTGTCTCCGGCCGGGCGGTTCTTCCGGTTTCGCGTAGGCACGACGATATTAATGGGAATCTTCCATGGGTTGCTTCGATTTTCGAAGGTGCCAAGACGGCATTGATTGATCCCTATCAGAATTGCCGGATGTTTAAAATTTAGCCTGGCCGGTTTTCGCTTGTTTCGTCTTCCGGCTTTTGCATGGGAACGTGGCCGGAGAACGTGAGAGAAGAATCTCGCAAACCCGCGAACATTTGTTGAACATTGGACATGTCTGTCAAAAAATCGTCCATAAGCGCGTTAGTTGGGCGTGAAAAGAAGTAAATTCCGGCGAATTCGCCCTGGCATGCGCCTTGCTGTACCAAAGACAGGTGGCGCGTTATTCCGGAAACATCCGAAACACAGATGGAGGATTGAACGGAGATGGCGACCTTTCTGAAGACGCTTTCCAGCCCTGTTTTCAGGACGACATCAGCGCACCCTTTTGGGTGTGAATCTGGCTATTTTTCCGTTAGTTATCCACGTTTGTTCAGAAAGACTATGAATTTAGATCGATTCAAGATAATCTCTTAAGAGCCGATGATAAGTCCTGAAGACTTAACGAGATTTCTATCTGATTGAGGGTACATCAGAGAATGTTGGGATTATTCAAAAACAGGCAGGACGAATCGACCAGGGTAGGCATACACGTTCAGCCGGAAGGTCTGGCGCTTGCCGTCAAGACCCGGAACGCCGGCGCCGATCGTGTCAAGTGCGATTTTGTCGCGCTTGACAAGGGTAAGGATGCCGGCGAGGCGCTCAAGACGCTGGTTGGCAAGCATCGCTTGCAGGGCAAGTCCGCCGTGTTCCTGCTGCCGCAACATCATTACAGCCTGTTGCAAACCAGCAGTCCTCCCATGCCCAGGCAGGATCTGCGGGCCGCGGCCCGTTGGAAAATCGGCGATTTGATTTCCTTCCCCGTCGAGCAGGCGGTGGTCGACGTCTTCGATTACCCGGAGTCCGGTCAGCGCGGCACCGATCGCATGTTGTACGTTGTCGCCGCTCGCGCCGATCAGGTGAGAAACGAGGTGATGCGGGCGCGGGATGCGGGGCTGGATTTACGGGCTATCGATATCAGCGAGTTGGCATTGCGGAATGTGGTGAGCCGTCTGGAGGAAAATCAGGCCGGCGCCATGGTGCTCAGCCTGTCCGAACACAGCGGTCTGCTGGTGCTGATCAAACAGGACGAAGTTTATCTGGCCCGGCGTCTGGAAATCGGCTTTGCTGAGCTGGAAGCCGCCGGCCAGAACATGCTGGACGACGTTGTGCTTGAGTTGCAGCGGTCGCTGGATTATTTCGAAAGCCAATTTGCCCAGCCGTTGCCGGCCAAGTTGCTGATCTATCCGCCCGACAAAGTCAGCGGCGAACTCATGATGCACATACACAGCCACATGAACCTCGAGGTCGAGCCGCTGATCCTGGAAAAAATACCGGGGTTTATCTTCGACAATGACGAGGAAAGCCAGTCCCGTTGCCTGTTGGCGGTGGGTGCGGCGCTCAGAGATGACGACGAGGCGACCGCGTGAAACAGCAGATCAATCTCTACCAGGAACAGTTCCGTGAAAAACCCGTCACCCTGCCGGCCCGGCAGATGGCGATGATCGCCGGCGGCTTGCTGGCCGTTATGACGGTCGTCAGCGGGGGTATGGGTTGGATGAATCAGCAGGCCGCCCAACGGCATGCCGAGTTGAGCGGCAGCACCGAAGCGCTGAAGCAGGCCAACGATCAGCTTCAGGCAAAACTGACCGGGCAGGCGGTTGAGCCCGCCTTGGCGGCCGGGGTTGAGGAGGCCGCCAGGCAGTTGCAGGCCCGCCAGAAGATTATGCAGTGGATGGAAAAATCCCAGGAGAACCTCGCGGTGCCGTTTTCCGCGTTGCTTGAGGGTTTGAGCCGTCAGCATGTGCAGGGTTTGTGGCTGACGTTTATCGGCATCGAGAACGGCGGTCAGGGGCTGCACTTGCAGGGCAGTTCCCTGGATCCGAAGCTCATTCCGGACTTCCTGGGGCGGTTGAAAAACGAAACCGCCTACCAAGGCCGGGAGTTTCGCAAGGTCATGATGCGGGCCGATGAAAACGATCCTGCCGTGTTGAATTTCGCCTTGACCACCGATAAACCGGACGAAAAGAATTTTGCCGCGTTGGAAACGGCATTGAAAGGGACACGGTGATGGGACGGGACAACGGCATGCAGAAGCTCGCCAAGCGCATTGATGCGTTGCAGCCCCGCGAACGCCTGTTGCTGTTTATCACGGGCGTGGTCGTCCTGTTCATTTTGTGGGATTCATTGTTGTTGAGCGATCAACTGGCCGGGCGCAAGCGACTGAACCAGGAATTCGCCACCGTCGAGACACAGTACGCCGCCGAAACCGCCCGGCAGGAGATGTTGCGCAAGCAGTTGAGCGAAGATCCCAATGAACGCGAGCGGGCGCGATTGGAACGTTACCGGGCGGAAATCGCGCGGATCGATGACGTGCTCAAGGAGAAAACGCTGGAATTTATCTCTCCCCCGCAAATGGTCGATGCTTTGAAAAGCCTGATCGAGAAGGAGCCGGGGTTGCAACTGGTAAGCTTGGAAAGCACCGGGCCCGACGTGCCGAGCGTGGCTGTCGATGTAGATGAAGCGGCTACCGCCGCGGATGTTGAAGGCGACAATGCAGATGCATCCCTCGCCGCGCCCATGGTGTACCTGCACGGGTTGGAAATGGAGTTTGAAGGCGATTACTTCAGCGTGCTCAATTACGTTCGCCGCCTGGAGTCGTTGAAATGGCGTTTCGGCTGGTCATCTCTGGCGATCAGGATGGAAAACTACCCCGTCTCGAAAGTGCGTATCCGGCTGGAGACCTTGAGTCTGACGGAGGGCTGGATCGGTGTTTAAGCGGTTGACAATCATGGTTGTACTGACACCGGCGCTGCTGCTGTCATCGCCGTTATCCACGGCGGAAAGCCTGGCTGATCCGATGCGGCCGCCGTCCGTCAGCGGGAATGTCGCAAAGAGCAAGGGTTCCAAGGCGCCCCGTTGGGAGGTAACGGCCATTTTAGTGTCCTCCGGGCGGCGGCTGGCCATGGTCAAC
>DASVCP010000188.1:0-8460 GCA_036381555.1 Gammaproteobacteria bacterium | reverse complement strand
TGGAACCAGATGGCGCGGGACAGCACCAGTTTTTCCAGGTCGCGGCCTTTGCGGACGAGATCGTCGACCGAGTCCTTGTGGCTGACGTAGGTCACGTCCTGGGCGATGATTGGGCCGGCGTCGAGTTCGGCGGTGACGTAGTGGCTGGTGGCGCCGATGAGTTTGACGCCTCTGGCATAGGCCGAGTGGTAGGGGCGCGCGCCGGGAAAGGCCGGCAGGAACGAGTGGTGAATGTTGATGATCCGGTTCGGGTAGCGGTTGATGAAATCCTCCGAGAGGATCTGCATGTAGCGGGCCAGCACGATGAAATCGACGTTGTGCTGTTGCAACAGCGCCAGTTCTTTGGCTTCCTGTTCCAACTTGTTTTGGGCGTTGACCGGCAGCACGTGGCAGTCGATGCCGAACTGCGCGGCGATGGGTTCGGCGTCGCAGTGGTTACTGATGATCAGCGGGATTTCGACCCGCCATTCGCCGGAGGTGTAGCGCGTCAGAATATCGTACAGGCAATGAAAGGCGCGGGAGACGAATATCGCCATGCGCTGCTTCTGTTCGGAGAACGACAGTTCCCATTCCATTTTAAGCGGTTCGGCAACATCGCGGGCGAAGGTCTGGCTGATTTGGTCTTTCGGCAGTTTGAACGAGTCGAGTTCCCAGGCAACGCGCATGAAGAACTTTTTATGTTCCTTGTCGGTGTGCTGGTCGAGGTCGAGGATGTTGCCGCGATACTCGTGTATAAAGCGGGTCACCTGCGCGACCAGACCGGGCTGGTCGTCGCAGTGCACCAGCAGTGTCGCTGAAGGGATCGGTGATCGGGGCATGGGCGGTTCCTGACCTCTTAATAATTCAAATGACTTTTCAAAGGTTGAAAGTATGTTCCTTCTCCTAAAACAGTCGTTTCCCTAGACCCCCTCTCCCCCTGGGGGAGGGCGGGGTGAGGGTCCGGAGAAGGACAGGATGAGGGGAATGAAATAAAACTCTAAAGGTTTAATCCCCTCACCCTGGCCCTCTCCCTTAAGGAGAGGGAATCTAAAGAAGCTAACTTCTTTTTTTACGCAACTCTTCAAGCTTTTCCTTGATACGGATTTCCAAACCGCGCGGTACAGGCCGGTAATAAATCCTCTCACCCATTTCCTCCGGAAAATAGGTCTGCCCGGCGGAAAACGCGTCCGGCTCATCGTGCGAATAGCGGTAGCCTTTTCCATAGTCCATGGCTTTCATCATGCGGGTGGGCGCGTTGCGCAAGTGCATGGGCACGTCCAGCGAACCGTGTTGGCGGGCATCGGCCAGCGCGGTATTGTAGGCATTATAAACGGCATTGCTCTTGGGTGCGCAAGCAAGGTAAACGACGGCCTGGGCGATGGCCAGTTCGCCTTCGGGGCTGCCGAGGCGTTCATAGGTGTCCCAGGCGACCAGTGCCAGCGACAGGCCGCGCGGGTCGGCGTTGCCGATATCCTCCATGGCCATGCGCACCACGCGGCGGGCGACGTACAGCGGGTCGCAGCCGCCGTCGAGCATGCGCGTGAACCAGTAGAGCGCGGCGTCGGGATTGGAACCGCGGACCGATTTGTGCAGCGCGGAAATCTGTTCGTAGAACAGGTCGCCGCCCTTGTCGAAGCGGCGCACGCCCTGGGTAGTGATGTCGTTGAGCACCGCGTCCGGAATGGTTTTGCCATCTTCGCCGGTTTCGGCCAGGTCGGCGGCGATTTCCAGCAGGTTGAGCGCCCGGCGGGCGTCGCCGTCGGCGTGCGCAGCCAACAGTTCCAGTTGTTCGCGGCTGACGATGAGCCGCTCCTTACCCAACCCCCGCTCTTCGTCGCGCAAAGCGCGTTCCAGCAACGCGACGATGTCGTCCGGTTGCAGCGACTTGAGCACGTAAACCCGCAGTCGCGACAGCAGGGCGTTGTTGAGTTCGAACGACGGATTTTCGGTGGTGGCGCCGATAAAACAGATGGTGCCGTTTTCGATAAACGGTAAAAACGCATCCTGCTGCGACTTGTTGAAGCGGTGCACCTCGTCGACGAACAGCACGGTCGGCCGGCTGTCGCCGCCGGTTTGATTCAAGGCCTTGGCCTGGTCGATGGCTGCGCGGATTTCCTTCACACCCGACAGAATTGCCGACAGGCTGATGAACTGCGCGCCGCAGTAGTTGGCGATCAGCCGCGCCAGCGTGGTTTTGCCGGTGCCCGGCGGGCCCCAGAACACCATGGAGTGCAGGTGGTCGTTCTCGACCGCCTGCCGCAACGGTTTGCCCGGCGCCAGCAGATGCGCCTGCCCCACGCATTCGTCCAGCGTATGCGGCCGCATCCGGTCGGCCAGCGGCCGGAAGGCGGTGGATTCCTCGCCGAACAAATCGCCTTCGTTATCTACAGGCATCATAGGCGTAGGTGAGTGAATTGGAGGATGAATTCCGACTCATGGGCATGGTTGTTGAACTATGAATATCAGTCTCACGCTAAGGCGCGAAGGCGCTAAGAAATAAGTTCTTGAATATGCATAAATCTACGACTAACGCTATAGACAGCGGCAGTGTGAATAACACAAGGAGTGGGCACTAAACACGTGTATTTTTTGCGCCTTCGCGCCTTCGCGTGAGATATTGATTATCCGCCAATTACATCCACTCCCTTGGGCGGGGTGAAGTTGAATTTGGCCGGGTCGATTTTCACGTTGAACTTCGTGTCGTGAAACTCGATGCGGGTGACCTGCCCCAGCTTGTCCTTCAGCTCCATCACTTCCAGGCCTTTGTCGCCCAGCGCCAGCAGCATCAGGCCGTAGTCGGTGTCTTTGACTTTCGCCTCCAGTTGCAGCATCTCGCGGCCGCCGATATTGCCCAGTTCGATAATCTTGAACTGATCCTCAAGCTTCTGCTCGCTGGTCAGCAGCGCGATCGGCGCCGCGCCGAGGGCTTCGGACATGTTCTTGACCGTGACCTGTTCGAGTTCCGGGTCGTACAACCACAGCTTTTCACCGTCGGCGATGATGTGCTGCTCATAGGGCGCGGTGTAATCCCAGCGGAACTTGCCGGGCTTGAGCAGCATCACCTTACCCTTGGCGATTTCGACCGGGCTCATCTTGTCATCGAACAGGGTCTGGGTGAAATCGGCTTTCATCGAACGAAGTTCGTTGGTGAACTTCTGCAACTTCTCCAGGCCCTCACCGGCAAACGCCGGTGAAATCAACAGGGTCAGTGCAAAACCGATAAACAGTTTTTTTACCATGTGAACTCTCTCTAGATAAGTTGTTACTGGAACCCGCATCAACACTACATACCCAATTGCCGCTGTTCAAAACCGTTATGTCTCACGCGAAGGCGCGAAGGCGCGAAGGCGCGAAGGCGCGAAGGCGCGAAGGCGCGAAGGCAAAAAACCTTATAACTAATTACTAAAAAATCGAATTCATGCTGTTTATACCGATTCATTTAAAACTTTCACTTAGATTTTGACTTAAGACCTAAAGAACCAGCAAATCGTTCGTAGAGCAAACTAACGCCAGGGGGAAAATTCCATCTGTTCCTTTTCCTTTCTTCGCGCCTTTGCGTGAGATTGGTTTTGACTTTAAATCATCCCTTCGGCGGCGGGGGCACCAGCACTTCCCGCGAGCCGTTGGACTGCAGGGCGCTGACGATGCCGGCGCTTTCCATTTCCTCCAGCATGCGGGCGGCGCGGTTGTAGCCGATCTTCAGACGGCGCTGCACGTAGGAAATCGAGGCTTTGCGCGTTTCGGCGACGATGGCGACGGCCTCGTCGTAAAGCGCGTCGGTTTCGTCGCCCTGGCTGCGGCCGCGGTCGCTGGGG
Organism: Gammaproteobacteria bacterium; assembly: GCA_036381555.1. GTDB lineage: Bacteria > Pseudomonadota > Gammaproteobacteria > HTCC5015 > HTCC5015 > DASVCP01. The sequence goes on along the minus strand of DASVCP010000188.1, from coordinate 4,666 downwards.
ATACCCGGCAACGGCTCGCTCGATTCCTGCAGGATCGACTCGATGTATTCCGGCCTGCCGGACGACTTGAGGTGCGCCACCACCCGGTGAACTTCGTTGTCCTCGACGAACGCGCCGTGCACCCGGACCGGGATACTGGTGCCGGGCGGCAGGTACAGCATGTCGCCGTGACCCAGCAACTGCTCAGCGCCCATCTGGTCGAGAATCGTGCGCGAATCGACTTTCGAGGAAACCTGAAACGCAATCCGTGTCGGAATGTTGGCCTTGATTAACCCGGTAATAACGTCGACGGAAGGCCGCTGGGTGGCGAGAATCAGGTGAATGCCGGCGGCGCGGGCTTTCTGCGCCAGCCGCGCGATCAGTTCCTCCACTTTCTTGCCGACCACCATCATCATGTCAGCGTACTCGTCGACGACGACGACGATGAACGGCATGTGCTTGAGCACCGGCGGTTCCTCTTCCGGATCGAAGGCCTCCTCGCGCTTGTACAGCGGGTCCGGGATGGGCTTGCCGCGCTGCTCGGCTTCCTTGATCTTGCGGTTGTAGCCGGCGATGTTGCGCACACCGAGCGTCGACATGACCCGGTAACGGCGCTCCATTTCGCCGACGCACCAGCGCAACGCGTTGGCGGCTTCCTTCATGTCGGTGACCACCGGCGTCAGCAGATGCGGAATACCTTCGTATACGTTCAGCTCGAGCATTTTCGGATCGATCAGGATCATGCGCACGTCGCGGGCGGTGGCCTTGTACAGCAGGCTCAGCAGCATGGCGTTGATGGCGACCGATTTACCCGAACCGGTGGTGCCGGCCACCAGCAGATGCGGCATGCGCGCCACATCCGCCACCACCGGCTTGCCGCCGATGTCCTTGCCCAGCGCCAGCACCAGCGGCGATGAGGTGTTTTCGTACTCGCTGCAACGGATGACTTCGCTGAGCGTTACCAACTCGCGCTGTTCGTTGGGGATTTCCAAGCCGACCGTGGACTTGCCGGGAATCACTTCGACCACGCGCACGCTGATCACCGACAGCGAACGCGCCAGGTCCTTGGAGAGGTTGCTGATCTGGCTGACCTTGACGCCGGCTGCGGGCTGCAACTCGAAACGGGTGATCACCGGGCCGGGATGGACTTCGACCACTTCCACGGTGATGCCGAAATCCTGCAATTTGTGCTCGACCAGCCGCGACATGGCCTCCAGCGCCTCCTTGGAATAGCCGCCGCTCTTGGCCCGGGCGGCGTCCAGCAGTTTCAACGGCGGCAGTTCGGCGTCGGGCGGCGGATCGAACAGCGCGATCTGCCGTTCCTTGAACTCCCGTTCGCTGGGTTCGTCGACCTTGAACACCGGTTCAATACGCGGCGGTTTGCGCGGCGCCGCCTTGGCTTTCTCAACCGTGGTGTTGAACGCCGCCTCGCGGCGGGTCCTGGCCCGGCGGGCCCGGATTTCCTCGACCATGTTCAAAATGCGCCCGCGGCACCACTGCAACAACGCCAGGGTGCAACGGCCGGTCAGATCCATCAGCGCCAACCAGGAAAGTCCGGTGAACAGGGTGACGCTGGCGAGAAACACCGCCAGCAGCAACAGCTTGGCGCCCATTGCGCCGAACACGGAAGCCACGCCATGAAAGCCGATAAGACCGCCGAGTACGCCGCCGGCGCCGTCACTGACGTCCGGCAGGGCGCCTTCGGCGATCGGAATAAACGAACCCATTCCGCAGCCGGATACCAGCAGCAGGACAAACCCGAGCCAGCGGACGCCAAACTGGTGGATGTTGAACTCGCCGCGCTCGTCGCGGCCCTTGACCAGCAGCCAGCCGCTGTAAGCCGCCATGACGGGAAACAGGTAAGCCATATAGCCGAACAGGTACAGGGTCACGTCGGCGAACCAGGCGCCGAAGGCGCCGGCCAGATTGTGAATTTCCCGGGTACGGCCGGTGTACGACCAGCCGGGATCTCCGTGGTGGTAACTCAACAGGGCCAGCAACAGGTAACCGGCGACAGCCAGCAGGATAAACAACACCGCTTCCCGCAGCATGCCGGTGACATGATTGGAAATCGGCGCGGCCTCGGTTTTACGCTTTGCTTGAGCCAAACTGGATTCTCACTTCAAAAGAGTTTGCTAACCTGTTGAAATTTGGCGATATTTGGAAAAGTTAGCTTGGTAAGATACTACGTTAGGGCCGGATGCACAATCTTGCCCGCCCGCACGTTGACGCCCCTCTCCAGCTCGGGATCATCGCTCAACCGCGGCAGCGTAGCAATTCGCCGGACGTAGGGCAAAATAGCATGCGACAGCGCCTGCGTCGCGGTGCGCGGCACCGCGCCCGGCATGTTGGCGACCGTGAAGTGAATGACGCCGTCAACCAGGTAGGTGGGATCGTCGTAGCTGGTCGGCCGGGTGGTGGCGATGCAGCCGCCCTGGTCCACGGAAATGTCGACTATCACGCTGCCGGATTGCATCGATCCGACCATCTCGGCCGTCACCACCCGCGGCGCCGCCGCGCCGGGAATCAGCACCGCGCCGATCAACAGATCGGCGCCGGCCACCGCTTCGGCAATGGCCTCGGGCGTCGCGAGCCTGCCGGTCAGGCGGCCCGGTAACCGTAATCCGGACAGCGTTTCCAGCCGTTCGGGCGCCTTGTCGAACACCGTCACGTCGGCGCCGATGGCCGCGGTCAGCATGGCAGCATGGGTGCCGGCCACGCCTGCGCCCAGCACGACCACCTTGCCGGCCTCGGTACCTTCGATACCGCCCAGCAGGATGCCGCGCCCGCCCTGCGACTGATGCAGCAGGTGCGTGCCGACCTGCGCGCCGACCCGGCCGGCGATCGCGCTCATCGGCGCCAGCAACGGCAGGCTGCCGTCATCGGTCTGCACGGTTTCGAAGGCGACGGCGGTCAAACCGATATCGCATAACCGCCGCGTCAATTCGGGAAAAGCCGCCAGATGCAAAAAACAAAACAAAGTATGATCGGAACGCAGATATTGCAGATCCTGCTCGATCGGTTCCTTGACCTTGACGATCAATCTCGCGGCCGCATACAAAGCGGCGGCATCCGGAACAATCTGTGCGCCCGCACGCTCATAGTCGGCGTCACTGTAACCGCTCATTACACCGGCGCCGCTTTCGACGTAAACCGCGTGTCCTTCGTCCGTCAATATACTGCAAGCCTGCGGGAGTAATGCGATACGTCCCTCTCGGGGCTTGTTTTCCTTGGGAATACCTATATGCATAAGTCAACCTTTACCGATTAACGGCCATTACGTACCATACGACATGCACATCCCATACCGCGTGAACGTTTATTATAGCGCCCGGCGCATTGTCCATCGAAAATCAACTGGAGAAGTATTTTGAGCAACATCAAACACAGCCGCCTGATTATCCTGGGTTCCGGTCCCGCCGGTTATACCGCCGCCGTCTACGCCGCCCGGGCCAACTTGAATCCGGTACTGATCACCGGCCTGCAGATGGGCGGGCAGCTTACGACCACCACCGATGTCGACAACTGGCCCGGCGATGTTGAAGGCCTGCAGGGGCCGGCGTTGATGGACCGTATGCGTGCACATGCCGAGCGTTTCAACACCGAGATTATTTTCGATCATATTCACACCGCCCAGTTGCAGCACCGGCCTTTCACGCTGGTGGGCGATTCGGGCACGTATACCTGTGACGCACTGATTATCGCCACCGGCGCCAGCGCCCGCTACCTGGGGCTGGACTCCGAGGAGGCGTTCAAGGGCAAGGGTGTTTCCGCCTGCGCAACCTGCGACGGTTTCTTCTACCGGGGACAACATGTCGCCGTGATCGGCGGCGGCAACACCGCGGTCGAAGAGGCGCTGTACCTGTCGAACATTGCCGACAAAGTCACGGTGGTGCACCGCCGCGACAAGTTCCGTTCGGAAAAAATTCTCTCTGACCGGCTGATGGAAAAAGCCCGCGTCGGCAATGTCGAAATCGAATGGCACCACGTATTGGATGAAGTGCTCGGCGACGAAACCGGCGTTACCGGCATACGCATCAAGCACGCGGAGTACGGCACCACCCAGGAACTGGATGTGAAAGGTGTGTTTATCGCCATCGGTCATACGCCAAATACCCAGATTTTTGAAGGCCAGTTGGACATGGAGAACGGCTATATCAAGGTGCATTCCGGACTCAGCGGCAACGCCACCGCCACCAGCATTCCCGGTGTATTTGCCGCCGGCGATGTCATGGACCATGTCTACCGCCAGGCCATCACCTCGGCCGGCACCGGCTGCATGGCCGCCCTCGACGCCGAAAAATACCTGGACGACCAGATGGTGGAGCAGTAGAACTAAAAAACAATTTAACCACGAAGGACACGGAGAACACAGAGAAATTAGATTCAAAAAGAAAAAATAAAACGGTTGAGAGTTGGTTTTGCAAAAAGACTTTGGAATTAGCCAATGAAGGCTAATCTTGAATTCGGCTGGTTTTTTTAGCGTTGACACGAAGCTTATTGTTTTAACCTCTGTGATCTCCGTGTACACCGAAACTTGTTCCTTTCAGTTTCGGCACTTCCGCCATCTGACCTCCAGGGATGGAGGAAATGCCGAAAGTTGCAGATACCATCTTCCTCAATCCTGCGCAAGCCGCGATTAAGCGGTTTGTGCCTGATACGGAACCTGGTGTTTTAACACCCCAAA
>DASVCP010000187.1:0-2745 GCA_036381555.1 Gammaproteobacteria bacterium | reverse complement strand
ACGGCGACGACCACGCCGTTTGAGAAGGCAGATAGGGTTTTGTTTTGGGAGTTGCCATAGGTAATTGAACAGGAGAACGTTTAAATGAAACCTCGCGTATTGATTCTCGCTCTATCGCTGAGCATTTCAACAAACGTCCTGGCGCAAGGTGTGTCCGACGATCTCGTGATGCTGTCCAACGGCTGGTGGGGCACCTCCATCCAGGAATTCCCGGAAAAAGCCGGCCTCAAACCGGGCGATTATTCTTCCGGCGACCATCCCAGCGAAAAGGACGTGAAAGTCATCGTTGTGAATGCGCGCGCCGCGGCAAAGTGGGAACCGAAGGAATTGCCCGCACGTTATTTTTATTTTCGAGCGGCGACGGGCTTATACGACATCAGCGAATTCATTAGAGGAACCCCGGAAGAAGTCTTCGAGGTCCTAAAGAAGCGCTACGGCCAACCCGTCCGCGATACCCAGGCGCTAGGCATGAAGGCATATGGATGGGATTTTGAGAACACAACGCTCCAACTCAGATACAATTTGTATCAGCTGACGCCGCGACAGAAGTAGGTGGGAAACGACCCCCCGTCGTGCAAGGTGGCCTCCAGGAAATCAAAACGTATTATCTGGAGCAGGGAATGCCGGCTGTTGGTTTGAAGTTTGTAAATGCCATACTAAAAAGTGTGCAAACGCTGCGTGATCACCCGGGCTCATGCAGGAAGGTGCCGGAGTTCGATCAAGACTGCGCCATCTGTCACAACGATTGCAGCCAGCTTGTTACCAGCTCGGCCATTTTATCGTCGGATAGCTTTTCCTGGTTCAAGGATTGCCAGGTGGAAAATCGCAAAGCATGCCGTAGCGTGATCCGAATGGATTCTTTTCCGCCGGATTTACTCCCGGGAGGGCCTGCTAGTTCGTCCCGGATACTATCAAGATATTTCTCAAAGTCCGACATCGGTTTTCGCAGCGCCGCCACCTTTTCGGCATCGCGGTATGATGCGTGCCACATCTTCTGTGTTTCGCGGTAGTAACGGTACAGGCTGGAAAAAGCCGCAAGTCGTTTCCGGGCGGTGTCCGTGATTTCGGACCATTCTTCGACCGCCGGCGGCGGGTGGCAGGCGAGCCAGTGAGAGGTGCAGGCCTGAAACAGGCTCGTTTCATCCTGGAAATGGCGGTAGACCGTTAAGCGCTGCACGCCGGCTTGTTCCGCTATCGCCTTGATCGAGGTGTTCGCCGGTCCGAGTTTCTCGTGCAGGGTCATTGCCGCCTCGATGATGCGTTGTCGGGTCTGCTCCTCGTTTTCAGCACGCAAGGCCTTTTTATATCGTCGTTTCTTCATATTGAGTAAACATATCTGTTTATTTAATTGTTGACAAGGGCCTGGCGTCGGATTATTCTAAATGAATAAACAAATATGTTTACTGAAATAGGTGCCGGGTGACCCGGCGTGCTTGACTGTGACCTGGAGAATATTACCCATGAATAAACCGACTTATTTCGAAACCCGGCCGGTCGGACCGGATACGACCGCGCTGATCTCTTACCTGCCGGTGCCGGGATTCGGCGTGCTGCCGGTTAATGCCTTTGTGATTGCCGCGAAAGAGCCGGTGCTGATGGATACCGGGCTGGCCGTGGTGCGGGAGGATTTTATGCAGGCCTTGCGGGACGTCGTCGATCCGCTGAATCTACGCTGGATCTGGATCACGCACGCGGACGCGGATCATGTCGGCAATTTGCAGGCGGTATTGGATGCCGCCCCCAACGCCCGGATCGTCACCAATTTTCTCGGCATGGGTAAATTAGCCATGCAGCAGTTGCCGCTCGATCGTGTATTCCTGCTGAATCCAAATCAGCACCTGAATGTGGGTGATCGCCTGTTACAGGCTGTCGCGCCGCCCAGTTATGACGCGCCGGAAACCACAGGGCTTTACGATCCAAGCTCGCAATCGCTGTTCAGCGCCGACTGTTTCGGCGCGTTGCTGGAGACGCCCGTTTCTACAGCGGCGGACATACCGGCCGGTGCGTTGCGGGAAGGCAGCATCGCCTGGGCGTCAGTCGACGCGCCCTGGCTGCAGCTGGTTGATACGGATAAATTTCGCGCCTGCCTGGCAGCGATCAGTACTCTGAAGGCACGCACTGTTTTCAGTTCCCATTTGCCGCCCGCCTGCGATATGATCGACCGGTTGTTGCAATATCTCGCCGATGCACGCCGGGCTCCGGCTTTTGTCGGACCGGATCAACGGATGCTTGAAAACATGCTGGCGGCCTGAGGCCGAAGTGTATTTCGCTCAATCGACTTCGGCGAAGTATCTAATCGTAGTGATTGGAGCGAGTTGCGAGAGAAGGCATCCAGCTGTTTGAGGCTGTTCGGCTGGCCCAGTGAATTGCCGCCAAAAGATAGGAATACCTATGTGTTGGGCCAACAAATGTTTTGAAGTTATTGACCTGCTTGTTAATAAAGTGAGGCAATAAAGTGGAAACAAAATTCTGTCCGGAATGCCTGAGCGAGATCCCCGAGCAAGCCAAGGTCTGCGCTTACTGTTGTAGCAGATTGATTGGTGTCAGTTGCATCGAGTGCAAATTGTTAAGCCCGTCTGGAGCAAGAAAATGCTGCCATTGCGGTTCGCTGTTGTCGGATACAGGTGAGCGTAAGGGAATTGAGCCATTTGAGATACGCGCGAGCCTTTGGGGGACACTGTTTACTCAGTTTAAGCTTGTTCCGCAGGAGGCATATTTTGATGGTGATAAGATCGTAGTCAGGAC